>JAKSTK010000123.1 GCA_024402615.1 Treponema sp. | reverse complement strand
GAAAAGAAATCTATCCACAGAAGATACAGAGAAATACTGAGATTTTTTTTCCTGAACTTAACTCAGAATCTCACTTACCGTCAAGTCTTGCTCCTGACTGTAGCATTACCACTTTACAACACTTATTTTGCAGGATTTTCCGGTACAGTCGAAAACTTCCTGTTTTCTCCTTCCCCGTCGCCTACATTCACTTGCTTTTACATCCTTGTAAAAGCGTTCTCAAAACCGCTGCGCCACTGCTCGCCTTTTTGAGAACCGTTCATTCCGGTTCAAATCCTGTCTTATCTTCTGTCAAGTTTTACTATTTACCGTTAAATAAAAAAGGAACTTACTTTCGTAAGTTCCTTTTTGACTTAGTCGGGCAGACAGGATTTGAACCTGCGACATCCTGGTCCCAAACCAGACGCGCTACCAGCTGCGCTACTGCCCGAGTTGATGTATATTAATATATAGAAAATGCAAAATTTAATCAAGAGCAAAATGAGTAAATTTACAAAATTTCTATAATTTTTGCTGTGGCTTCTATTTCTCCGCCTTTAATAATTTTTTCTGTATTTACTTTTTCTATTACAACTTTTACGGTTCCGTTTTCTGTAATCTGTTTATCTGTGTGTATTTCTACATGAAGAAAATTTTCTGTTACTGCGTGATAGATAAACTGATTATTATCTTTTAAAACCAGATTATTTTTTCTTGCTGTTTCTACTATTGCTTCCAGCTCTTTTCCTACAAAAGAGTTTATATAATTAATTTTTGAGTTTACTGCGTAATCATTTAATCTTTGAGCTCTTTCACCTGAAACACTTTGCGGAACTTTATTTGGCATGGTGGCCGCTGGAGTACCTGGGCGTTCAGAAAATGGGAACGCATGAATCCAGATAAAATTACATTTATGGCATAATTCCATTGTCTGCTCAAAGTCTTTGGCAGTTTCTCCTGGAAATCCTGTAATTATGTCACAGGCAATAAAAGGATTTTCTTTTGCTTTTCTTAATTTTTCACAGGCAATTACAACCTGCTCTGCTTTATATGCTCTGTTCATTAGTTTTAGAACAGAATCTGAGCCACTTTGTACAGAAAGATGGAAATGTGGCCTTACTCGTTTATTTTTGATAACTTCACAAAATTCATCAGTTACAACTTCCGGATACAAACTTGATATTCTAAAACTTATAGTTTTTGTATTTTCCAGTAATAACCTAAGCAATCCTGTAAAGTTTACATATCCGTCTTTATATTTTCCTTTATATTGACCAATATTTACTGTTGTTAGAACAACCTCTGAATGACCAAGATTTTCCAGTTCAACTACTCTATCTATTGCAGTCTGTGCTTCAATAGAAACACTAAAACCCCGGGCCATATGTATTGCACAATAAGAACAGCTGTTGTTGCATCCATCCTGAATTTTAAGAGAAGCTCTAGAATGAGCTATAAAGGATGTTGCCGATAAAACAAAAGACTGCTCTGGAAATCCGTTTTTATTTACTGCAGGGGAACAAATTTCTTTTTCAATTAATTTTACAAAATCAATTTTATTCCATTCATTCTTTTCCAGAAAATCTTTTAATAAAACAGGAATCTGAGAAATACGACTTTTTATCTGACCACCAATAACTGCAATAGAAAAATCCATTGCTTTAATTTCTTCTGGTGCCAGTTGCGCATAACATCCTGTAACAATTATTGCTGCTGCAGGATATTTTCTAAGAATTAATCTGATTAATCTTCTGGCTTTCTGTTCTGCTTTTTGAGTTACTGTACAGGTATTAAGAATATAAATTAATGTAGAATTGTCTTCTTCAGATTTATTTGTAACGCCTTCCATCAAAACCTGAAAACCGTTATCTAAAAAAAATCTGCCGGCAGCTTCACTTTCAATTTGATTCAACCGGCAGCCTAAAGTTTCAATTCTAATAAGTTTCTGAGTATTCAATTTTATCGTTTAATATTATTTAATTTTAGGTTTTACTCTATCACGACCTTTAGAAGCCTCTACCGAAGAAGGATTAAGTCTTAAAGCTTCTTCATATGCTTCCAGAGATTCATAATAGTTCTGTGCCATTTCTCTTGCATAACCAAGTCTAACCCACCAGTTATCAAGAAGAGGTTCTTTTTTTAATGCAGTAGAAATTGAAATATCTGCGTGCTGATAACGAGCCTGATTGATATAAATTTCGCCCATAAAGTAATAAGCAGCACCTAATCGCTGACCACTTTCCTGAGCACCAGAAACATATTTTTCAAACTGTTCAAGAGCTGCAGCATTTTTACCAAGATAATATTTTGCTTCACCTGAAATTTCAATCAATCTAAGATCATAAGGACGTTTTGCCAAAGCTTCAGCAGATCTCTGTTCTGCTTCTGCATACTGTTTGTTTTTTACAAGAGACCAGCACATAACAACATAAGCATCAATACGGTCAGGATCTTCCTTTAATTCTTCTTCACAAACTGCAATTGATTCCTTATATTTCCCGTTCAAATATAAAATTCGTGCATCAGGACGCTGTGCATTCTGAGCAAACAATTCTGAAGTAATAATTAATAATAAACAAACAATAAGATTCTTTTTCATAATTAATCCCGTATTAAATCCAATTGAATAATAATCAAACTAAATCAATAATTTATTTAGTTTCTGGAGTAATCATTGTACACTTTCCAGAAAATTTACAGCCCGGTTCAAAAACTACTTTTTCTGTAACAATATCACCGTCCAGTTCACCAGAAGCAGTTACGAAAATCAATTTATTTCCAGTAACATTTCCTTTTACCTTTCCGCGAATAAGTACACGAGAAGCAGTAATATCAGCTTCAATAACGGCTGAATTATCAACAACTAAATCGCTTTCTGTATCAATTTTTCCTTTGATTTTGCCTCTGATAAGTAAAGGCTTTTTAAATTTTGCATTTCCAGAAAAAGAAATATCATTTTCGATGACTGTATCAAAAGCGTCATCTTCCATTTCAAAAAAGTCAGAATCTTTTACATCAAACATAAGAATATTTTAATGGTTATATAGTAAATAATCAATAAAACAAAAATTTTTGAGAATGCTTATGGTATTATTTTAATGCTGAAACTGCATATGTTCCGGAAGAGGAATTTCAAAAACTGTATAAGGTTTTCCAGTTTTTTCATCTTTTACGGGAATTGTAAGTTTTACAGATGCCAGCAGCAGCTGTTTAATCTTCAGTGCCTTTTTTAAGACTTTATTTACTTTAAAATTTCCGTGCTGGTCATCCCCTGCAATAGGACAATTATTTTTAGAAAGATGAATACGAATCTGATGCATTCTGCCGGTTTTGAGCAAAAGCCTCAATTGTGTCATTTTTATTTCCTGGCCTTCATAATTCACAGACCATACTGCTTCTGTAGAATAATTTGTTTCTGCTTTTTTTGTTTCACCATGTTGAACTACAGAATCTTTAATTACACCACTGGCAGGATAAATTGTTCCTGCACATATTGCAACATATTCCTTATGAACCGATTTTTCATTAATGAGTTTTGTCCATATATTTGCCGCAAAAGAAGATTTTGCAACTACCATTAATCCTGCAGTATCTTTATCAAGCCTGTGAACAAGAAAAACTTTACTTCCAACCTGTTTGGCAAAATCATCATCCAGAGAATGAGAAATTTTTTCACCACCCTGTACCGAAAGTCCGGCAGGTTTGTTTATTACATAGATTTCATCATTTTCGTATAAAATCGGTATTTCATTCATCCGAAATATAATAATAGAGGTGATATAAAATGACAAGACTTTCAAAAATTACCTGCGCTGCCCTTTTATTCTTCTGTATCAACAGTATTTTATTTGCAGAAATAATTTCAGACACACTTTATAAATTTACTCTTGATATTCCTGAAGGGTATGTTTTATCAGAACAGTCAGAAGATGGCTTGTCTTATAGTTTTACTCATCCTAATATTCCTGTTTCTTTTGTTTTAAAAATTGTTTCTGATGAAAATTTAAAAAATTCCTATGATGTTTTAAATACAAACCTTAGTAAACTTAAAGCTCAAAAAGATATTTCAACTTTTAAATGGAATAACACAGACTGTAGTATTTCCCAATTTTATATGAAGCTGGATAAAGATTATGAAGGCTGGTGTGTATCTGCTCCACTACAGGATAAAAAATCATTTATCTGTCTTTTATGCTATTGTCCTTCCGAAAATGCAGAACAATGCAATCAGTTTATAATTTCGACCTTAAATTCACTTTGTACAAATGAGGAACATTATAATACACCAGGAATTATAGTTTCATATGCATTTCCAAATGAAGGAAAATTTTCACAAAAAGTAAGAATAGGCAATGAAGATATTAATTTCACAATGTACCAGTCAGATTTAGAAGCATCACAATTTGTAGTTGATTTGGAATATTCTGTCCTTTGTCTTTACGCAAACCACAAATTATGGAAGGAAGCATGGCAGCGTTATTATAGAATGATTTATAGAGATAATTCTGGCCGTCTGGATGATTTTTTTATCAGTACTATTCAAAGATTATGGCCTGTTTGTCAGAAAAAAAATCCTGGATTACCGGAATTAGAATATGCTCAAAAAATTCTGTTCTGGGTACAAACATTTGAATACAAACGGGCAAATCAGCAGAAAAGCAATTCTGACTTTACAAGTCTTTGTCTTGCTATTAATGGTGAAGGCAATGATTGTGACAGCAGAAGTATGCTTGTAAGTGCGTTACTTCGAAGTGCCGGACTGGAATCTTTTATTCTTATTTCACGAGAATATTCTCATGCTATGACTACTGTAGAAATTAATGCTCCTGGTCAGAAATTCAAAGTTGAAGGAACAGACAGAGAGTTTTTAATGGGAGAAACCACCGCAAAAGTTACCTGGGGAACAATTGCACAAGATCATCAGGATCGTTCAAAGTGGATTCCTGTTTATCTCCCGTAATAATCTGACATTATAGTTAAATAAAAAAAGCTGAATATTTGAAGTGCACCCCAATTATTGGACACTTTAACTAGGCCGATTTTAAGGACTG
>JAKSTK010000122.1 GCA_024402615.1 Treponema sp. | reverse complement strand
AAGAGCATGCACTTGCAGGATAAATATACTGTATTGTTCTTAGGTATTATGGATACAGATGCAATGAAGATTCGTTACATCAACGCTTCAATGTCCGACCCAATTATTCTTTCTCCATCTCCAGACGGATACCGTATGAAGCCTCTCACCTCTAATGCTTCATTGGTAGGTATTCTTGATATGGGTGATATTCAGGTTCAGGAAAAACGTTTGTTCCGCGGTGATTCAATTTTGATTGCGACTGACGGTGTATCTGAAGTTATGGATGATAGTGGTGTAGAACTTGGTGATACAGATCTTTACAAAAAGACACTTATTGCGGGAGCTGCTAAATCTCCTCAGGAATTTGTAAACGATATTGTAGATTTAATCTGGAAGTACAATGGCGATAAAAAACTTCATGATGACGTTACTATGATGATCGCTAAGGTAGGTTACTAGAATGGTAAGTATTATTTTAAATGCACTTCTTGTTTTCGCTTTTGTTTTCCTTCTGTTTTATATTGATAGAAGAGTGCAGTATGATTTTATCAGCGGGGACGTTTTTATTATTCCGTTAATGCTTTTGACTCTTGAAACTCTTTTATTTGCTGTTATTGTTGCCTGTACTATGCTTTGGGCTGATACAGTTACAAATCAGCTGATGAAGATTGTTTATGTAATAGACAGTATTTTCTGTGTAACTCTTTCTTTTGGTCTTGTAGGTCTTGCTACTAACACTAAAAAGCTTTGGTTTACAATTTTGGAATTAGCAACAATTGGTGTTGCTGTTCTGATGGTTTATCTTTGTTTTGACCATATTGCATTAAACTCTGATTTTAGTATTACAATCGAATCTTTACCTTTGTTTACAGGAGAAGCAGCAGAGGTTTTCCCTTGGACTAGAGCAACTCTGTATACAGGTATTTTCAAAGGTCTTGTTCCTGTAAGTTGTTATCTCTTTATGGTATTTATTCAGGAAAAGAAGGGAACTCAACTTCAGCGTTATCAGGGCTTACTTATTGGTTTAGGTTTGATTTTCTACTGGATTACATACCTTTTCATAAACTTCATGGCAAATACAGAGCCTTACTTCCAGTCTTTATTCCTTTACGAATATCTTGTAATGCTGGCTGTTATTGTTCTTGCTATTAATACATTGACAATTCCTTCTGGAAAAGGTTTCTTTGCAAACGTTATTAAAACATTATTATCTTATGTAATCCCTGCTTTGATTGTTGGTGCAGTTGCAATGTTCCTTCAGCCGGCTGATGGAATCACTTTTATTTATGTTTTGATTGTTCTTGGAGCAGGAGTTGTATGTATTCTGTTCTCATTAACTTTCTCTGACATTATTTCTTATTCAACAAATCTTTACTCTGCAAACTATGGTCCTGCATTGGAAAAAGATCTTGCTTCTATTGACTACTCTGGTGAAATGGATAAAGTAACCAGCCAGATGTATGATATTTTCCGTAGAAACGTAGAAGCTTCTTCCGTAAATGTATACATCCTCGGAAATAAAGGTCACCTTGATGTTGCTTATTCTTCAAATAATACAACAAAGTCAATTTCATTAGACAATCCTATTTTTGATACACTTTTGAACATCAACCGTACAATTGTCTGCTGGTCTCAGGTAGGAAGTGAACATGACTTTGTAGAAATTGAAGATGATTTGCTTAAATTCTTTGATGAAACAAAATCTGATACTTTGTTTATTTTGAACGAAGGTCACAATATTATTGGTTTGATTACTCTTGGTAAAAAAGTATCTGGTGATCACTACAAACAGTATGACTACAACGTATTTACAAACCTGTATTCATACTTCTTCGTATTTGGTTACTACATGCGTAATATTTCTAATAAAGATATTATTGGTACTGTAAACCGAGAAATTCGAATGTCTTCTCAGATCATTACTTCTATTCAGGAAAATATTGATCATCCAAAAAATCAGAAGATTGATACAGGTTACTTAATGGTTCCTGCTCACAACATTGGTGGTGAATTTATTGATATGATTCGTCTTACCGATAACCGCCACCTGTTCGTAGTAGGTGACTTGTCTGGAAAAGGTATTGCCGCTTCCATGAACATGGTCATTCTTAAGTCCATCATTCGAACTTACCTTGCAGAAACTCACGACTTTAAGGAACTGGTTGTAAAAATCAACCGATTTATTCGTGACTCTCTCCGAAAAGGAACAATCTTTGCTGGTTTGTTTGCCTTAATTGATTTTGAAACTGACACAATGTATTACATTAACTGTGGTATTCCTGCATTGATGCTTTATACACAGGTTTATAATAACGTAATTGAAATTCAGGGTTCTGGTCACATTCTTGGTTTCGTAAAAGATTTAGCACCATTTATTTCTGTAAAATCTACAAAATTAAGTCGTGGTGATATTATTACTGCCTGTACAGATGGTCTTGTTCAGTCACACTCACTTCGTGGTGAACAGTTTGGTAAAGAACGAATTCTGCAGTGTATTCTTGATAACTCAACTTATCCTGCTCAGCGTATGGCTCAGTTCACTTTTGATAACCTTATTAAGTTTATGTCAAAAGAAATGGAAGATGATGTTTCTATTCTCGTAATGAAATATGAATCTTCTCTTGAATATGCTGATATTGATACAGTTAATTCTACAATGAATGCAGTTGTTGAAGATGAACCTGCTGCAACTCCAGTTGAAGAAACAGTTGTGCCAGAAACAGCACCTGCCGAAGAAGCTCCAGTATCTGCTGATGCAGAATTAAATCCTGGTGCTGCAGAAGCAGTTGATATTGATTCAGAAGCTCAGGCTTTGATTGCTGCCGCACAGGCAGAGATGGCAGGTGAAGCACCAGCAGAACCTGCTTCGGAAGTTTCAGCTGATGTTCCTGCAGATTCTGCTATGCCTGATCTTTCTGCTTTTGGTGCGGATTTGGATCCAGAAGCTATGGCTCTTATTGCTGCTGCACAGGCTGAAATGAGCGGAGCAGCTCCAGAAGAACCAGCAGCTCCTGTTGCCGAAGAAGCAGTTGCAGTTCCAGAAGATGCTATGACACCTCCTGCAGAACTTACATCTGGAGAACCTGTTGCTGAAGTTCCTGAAGTTGAAGAAAAGAAGGAAGAGGAAGCCGTTCCTGGACTTGATGGTTTGGGACTTCCAGATGATCCAGATATCCCAGATTTGAGCAATCTTGATGAAATGCTTAAGATGGCTGGTTTATAATTAACAAGGGGTGAATAAATGGAACAGTTAACTATTATTGAAAAAGAAGGTGCCAACTATCATCTTTATGAATTGGAAGGTGCTTTGAATGCATATACTGTAGGTGAATTTCAGGATAAGCTTTATGATGCAGTTCAGAAATTTACTGTAGTACTTGATTTATCAAAACTGATTGAATTGGATGGGTCTGGGATTGGTCTTTTGATGGCTGCTTTTAATGATTCTGAAGATGCAGGAAAGAAATTGTACTTTATGTCTATGTCAAACGAGGCAGATAAAGCAATTTCCGCAACAGGCTTCAAATATCTGTTCAATTTAATAAACGCAGTAACCGAAGTTGCGTAATATTTTCTTACTGTAGATTTTATTATTATTGCCGTAAAAAGAAAAAGCCTTTTCCGTAAGGAAAAGGCTTTTTTGTCGGTTGGTATTATTGCTTATTTTACAACAATATTTACCAGTTTATCTGGAACAATTACACATTTTACAATTTCAAGACCATCTGTAAATTTCTTTACATTGTCCTGTGCAAGTGCCATTTCTTTAAGTTTATCCTGTGCTGTTCCGGCTGGAGCTTCAAACTGATCTCGTTTTTTACCATTAACCATAACAACAATCTGTTTTGTGTCATCTTTGAGGTATTCCTCGCTGAAGGTTGGCCACTGAACATAGGCAATTGTGTCTTTGTTGCCAAGTTTTTCCCAAAGTTCTTCACCAAGGTGAGGAGCGTATGGAGAAATAAGTTTTACGAAGTCTGTCCACATTGATTTTGGTACTTCTGGTAATTTTGAAATTTCATTAATGAAAATCATCATCTGACTGATTGCAGTATTGAAGTTCAGAGTTGCTGTATCATCAGTAACCTTTTTAACTGTCTGAGCAAAAGTTTTGCGGGCAGAAACAAGTGCTTTGTCTTCAAGTTTACCTGTAATATCAATATCAGACATTGGTTTTGCAGAAACTGACCAGACTTTTTCAAGGAAGCGGTGAATACCAACAATACCTTGTGTTGACCATGGTTTAGACATTGTAAGAGGTCCCATGAACATTTCGTACATACGAACAGAGTCTGCACCGTATGCTTTAATTTCATCATCAGGATTTACAACGTTCTTCAAAGACTTAGACATCTTTGCAACAATCTGTTCAAGTTCTGCACCAGTTGCTTTTTCAACGTATTTTCCGTCTGCATTCTGTTCAACTTCATCAACAGGAACAAGAGTTTTATCTTTGCGCTGGAATGCAAAAGAAGTAATCATACCCTGGTTGATAAGGCGCTGGAATGGTTCTTTTGTTGTTACTACACCACAGTCATAAAGAACTTTGTGCCAGAAACGAGAGTAGAGCAGGTGGAGTACAGCGTGTTCTGCACCACCAATGTACAAATCTACTGGCATCCAGTATTTTTCTGCTTTTTCTGAACAGAAGCGGTCATTATTGTTAGCATCAAGATAGCGTAAATAATACCAGCATGAACCACCCCACTGTGGCATTGTGTTTGTTTCGCGTTTAGAAGGTTTACCGCATTTTGGACATTTACAGTTTACCCATGAATCAATTGCGGCAAGTGGAGATTCACCTGTACCTGTTGGCTGGTATGATTTTACTTCTGGCAATTCAAGAGGCAATTCTTCTTCTGGAACAGGAACTGTACCACAGTCTGGACAATGAATCAAAGGAATTGGTTCACCCCAGTAGCGCTGGCGGCTGAATACCCAGTCACGGAGTTTATAGTTAATTGCCTTACGACCGATTTTCTTTTCTTCAAGGAATTCCAGCATTTTTGCAATAGCATCTTTTTTGTTTAAGCCATCAAGGAATTCTGAATTAACGTGAATACCATCCTGAGTCCAAGCCTGAGTCTGAACATCAACTTCTGATTTCAAAACTTCAATAATTGGCAAGTTGAACTTTTTAGCAAATTCCCAGTCGCGGTCATCGTGAGCAGGAACGGCCATG
>JAKSTK010000121.1 GCA_024402615.1 Treponema sp. | reverse complement strand
CTTCCTCCACGAAGTTGATATTATTGAAGATGTAATGATTGGTTGTAATGTTGCCGCTTTCGAACCAAGAACTCCACAGGACTTCACTGTTGGTCGTTTGCTCCCAATCACAGAATTCAGCCGTAAAGCAAAAACTTTGATGGTTGGTCTTGGTTATCAGGAAATGATTTTCAACTATGTTGGATCTAAAAAAGACTATGTAGATAACATGCTTATTGATGGTTCAAAAGTAATTGAAATTGCAAACCCAATGAGCGAAAACTATCAGTTTATTCGTCCAGAAATCCTTTCTTCACTTTGCCGTGCTGAAAGTGGTTCTGCCAACGCTATGTATCCACACAAAATCTTTGAAATTGGTAAAGTTGCTTATCTCAAAGATGATGAAGTTACAGGAACAATCACTCGCCAGCATTTAGGATTCCTTACTGCTGCCGCTGGTGCAAACTTCAATACACTTGCTTCTGAAGTTTCTTCTCTTGTTTACTTCCTTGATCACGAATACAAAGTAGTTGAAGCAAATGACCCACGCTTTATTGTTGGTCGTCAGGCTGAACTTATTGTAAACGGCGAAAGTGCTGGCGTATTCGGTGAAGTTAATCCACAGGTTTTGGAAAACTGGGGAATTACAACTCCTTGTGTAGCTGGTGAACTTGATCTTGAAACTTTAATGGCAACTGCTGATACAAAAACTGATGCCGAAAAGAAAAAGGAAGCTAAAGCTAAAGAAGAACCAAAACCTGTTGTAAATCAGAAATCAGAAGCAGAAACTGATCCAATCAAATACTTCAATGAACACATTAAGATTCTTGTAGCAAAGATTGAAAAAGTTGAATGCAATCCTCAGGGTGATAAACTTTATATCGAAACAATGGATGATGGTTCAGGAACTCCTCGTATCATTCAGTCTGGTTTAAGACCATACTTGAAAGAAGAAGAACTCCTCGGACAGCATGTTTTAATTGCAGCTAACCTTGCTCCACGCAAAATGAAAGGTGTAGAAAGTTTTGGTATGCTCCTTGCCTGCGATTATATGGAAGACGGAAAAGAAAAGGTTGAACTTCTTACTGCTCCTTGGGCTGCTCCAGGTACAGTTGTTGTTCCAGCTGGTTCAGATCCTTCAACTCCAAAACCAGACAAAATCGATGCTGATAAGTTCTTCAAACTTACAATGAAGATTGTAAACAACACAATGACATTGAACGGTGTTGCTCTTACAGCAGATGGAAAAGAAATCAAAACAGTAAAATCAAACAACTGTGATGTAGAATAAATCTTACATATGATAAAAAGAAGAAGCCTTGAGGAAACTCAAGGCTTTTTTTATAGACAAGTAATAATTCATATTCTAAAATTAAAATCGATAGCATAAACTATCAAGGAGAAAAAAGATATGAAAAAAATTGTATCAGCTCTGTTTGCATTAATTGCATCAGTTATCTTACTTAGCAGTTGTGTACCTCCATCAGGAGATCCTAATAACAGTGGAAATAACAACGGCGGAAATAATTCTTCACTTAAATACACTATACTTAAAGGAACAATTAAAACCGCCACAACATTGGAAGCTGGAAAAACTTATTATATTGACTCCCAAGTATACATTGATGGTTGTGACTTAAATGTAAATGGAGAGGAAGATAATAAAGTCATTGTAAAATTTGGACCTTCAGGTTCTCTGACTATCAAAAATAAAGCAGGTATTATTGCTGAAAATGCAGTATTTACTTCTGCAAAAGAAGATATTGGAGAAAAAATTGAAGGCATTTCTTCTACAGAACCTTTACCTGGCGACTGGAAATACATAAATATTAATGGGGGACGAGGTATTTTCCTTCACTGTAGATTCAGTTATGGCGGAAGTGATTCACAATATTCAACAGTAATCATTAAAAAATATAGTACAGCAGGCAGAGCTTTCTTTGATGACTGTAAATTTACTAATAACGGTGGTACAGATTCATTAACAAGTAAAACTGCAGCACTTTCCTGGACAAAGGACTGTGCTTATGACTCAGGTACTAACAACATTACAAATAGTTATTTTGATGGAAACATCTGGCCAATGGTAATTCCTGCAGACTGGGAAATTAATAACTCAAATACCATTACTGAAAATAACAAATATCGTGGAATTTCTATTACTGATGGTTATATAAAGGGATCTGCATTTTGGGCACATCAGGAATTCCCATACTATGTAGTAAGAGGAACTACTGCCATTACAATTGATAAAACTGGATCTTTACAAATTGAAGGTGGAGAAAAGGATTCTGAAACAAAAGTACTTTTTGCTGCAAATAAAATCCAAATGACAGGAAAAACAAGTAATCTTTATATTGAAGAAAATACTATCCTTGATTCATATAATTCAGAAAACAAATGGAAGGGAATTATACAAACAATGGGTGGTTACACTCGATATTACTTAGAAAACACAGACAAAAATATTCAAATGTTAAACCGCGAAAATTACCCTAGTACAGCCAAGCATTTTATAAAACTCGGTAATACAGAAGAAGAACCTACAGAATAATAATTAACATCCCGTAATATTACAAAAAAGGTCGGAAAGTGAAATATTCTTCATAATCCGACCTTTTTTATTTTCTACTGCTTTTAAAAATCTTTAATCTTTCGAATGGTTTTCATACCTGCGGGTTGCACACTCACAGTCCAGCTGAAAAATTCCTGCAGGATTACCACCAATCAACCGCAGTCGTTCCATCATTCGCTGAGTAGAATCCTCTTCTTCCAGCTGTTCATGAATAAACCAGTTCAAAAACTCCTGAGTACGATAATCTTTTTCAATAGCGGCCTGTTCATAAATCTTATTTATGGAAACAGTCACAAACCCTTCATGGAAAAAAGCTTCTTCCATTCGCTGCGAAAGATTATTAAAGTTTTTACCGCTGGGTTGAATTGCAAAAAATTTTACTGCAGCTCCGTTAGCTATCAGGTATTTGTAAAATCTCATTGCATGATCCTGTTCTTCCCTGGCCTGAATATGAAACCAGTTACAAAACCCTTCATATCCTCTCCGGGCATAAAAATCCGCAATCTCCAGATAAAGATAAGCAGATTCAAATTCTTTTTTTATTTGCTCACTGAGCATTTTTTCAATTTGTTCCGAAAGCATAGTTTTCTCCTGTTTTTTCAAAATTTAAAAACAAAAGGGACAGAGTAAATTGTTTTAAGCACAGCAACGCCGTACTAAATCAAACAAAAGGGACAGAGTAGTATGTCTCTTCTCCGCTGGCCTTCACTCGGTCTTCCACAATTTGTGAACATTACAGTAAGTCCAGGCATCAATAATCTTTTCATTCTCTTCAAGAGTAAAATGTGCCTGTGGAAGATCTCCCGGAACAAGACAGACTTTATGAATTCCCATATCGGTTTGCAAGAGAATCCATTTAATGTAATGCTCCGAGTTCATTGGATGCTGAACTGTTCCAACCAGAACAGTAACCGACCGTCCATGGGTAATAACTACCGGTACATGTTTTTCCATCATCCCGTCATGCTTCATTGGCTGCAGCTTTACCATCGCTGAACCACAACACATTGTTGGAGTACCAGTATCATCCACAATAACAATAACTTTGCCGCAATGACGGCAATACCAGTAATGTAATTCCATAATTTCCTCCTGCTCACTATTTCAGCAAGCAAGGGAAATCTACCGTATAATTCATAGAAAATTCCGTCAAATAACTGTCAAAACCCGTCAGAAGAATGCAATTTTAATCTTCTCTTCCTTTTTTAAAATTTAGTACTACAATACAAGAATATCGGAGACAGTATGAATCAATTAAAAAACAACAATGAAAAAAGATTTACTATAATCTCAAGTTTTCTCTCTTTAATTTTATGCCTTCTTTATGTCTGGAAAGGAATCTCTGAACAGTTCATTCCCGTCACCTGCATAGTTATTGGTTTTTGTCTGCTTTATATTCCAGTAGTTTTGATTTTTAAACGATTTGGATTTGCAATTTTCAATCTGATTTATGCAATCGTTCTGATTTTCCTGATTGCTTTTTCCGAAACCCGTCTTTTTAATAATTTCACAGGATTAATGGCCATTTTTGTAGTCATCATGATAAAACCGAACTGGAAATATCCTTCTATTGGTTTATACATAATTGCCATTACCGTAGCTTTTGCCCTGAATAATGAGAACCTTTGTCATTATTTGATTCATGTTGTAAGAGGCACCTGGTTATTTTTAGTTTTTGACTTTGTTCTTGCCGAAAAATACGAACGAAAAAAGTTGATTCTGACAGAGGATGAAAGAAAAATTCTCACTGAACTTAGTAAAAATCGTCTGCAAAAATCAATCGAATTCGAAGGCTTTTCCGAATCAACAATCTACCGCCGAATTAAAGCTGCCATGACACGAAATAACCTCAGTAAAAAAGAATTGCTGGAAGAATTTAAAAAAGAACAAACAAAAGGGACAGAGTAAACTGGGGTGCAGTTCATAAACACAATTTAAACACAATTTACTCTGTCCCTTTTGTTTATATTTTTTCCAAACAATATAGAACAACCCGTGAATTTTCTATATAATACATAACAATATGAATAACGAAGGCGTTGAAATTTGTAAAAAATCTCTGCATGTTTATACCCCTTTATTATTTTTAAATATGAATATTTAGACTGAATTCTTTTGAGTTCAGTCTTTTTTTTTAGGAGCTATATAAATGAAAAGAGAAGACATCAACAAAGTCATGATCATTGGTTCCGGACCAATTGTAATCGGACAGGCTTGTGAGTTCGACTATTCAGGAACTCAGGCATGTAAA
The DNA here is from genome assembly GCA_024402615.1 of Treponema sp. Classification (GTDB taxonomy): domain Bacteria; phylum Spirochaetota; class Spirochaetia; order Treponematales; family Treponemataceae; genus Treponema_D. Next base: position 427 of record JAKSTK010000121.1, on the reverse strand, counting down.
GCTTTGCGTGAACAGGGTTACAAAATTGTATTGGTAAACTCAAACCCTGCAACTATTATGACAGACCCAGTTATGGCAGATGCAACTTACATTGAACCACTTAATGTAGAACGCTTAAGCCAGATTATTGAAAAAGAACGTCCAGATGCTCTTCTTCCAAACCTTGGTGGACAGACAGGTTTGAACTCTGCTATGGAATTAAACAAAGCTGGTGTTCTTGATAAATACGGCGTAAAAGTAATTGGTGTAAACCTTGATGCTATTGAACGTGGTGAAGACCGCGAAATCTTCAAGGAAACAATGAAGAATCTTGGGATCGACACTCCTCGTTCAGGAATCTGTCACACAGTTGAAGGTGCAGAAAAAATTGCAGAAGAAATCGGTTTCCCATTAGTTGTTCGTCCAGCTTATACAATGGGTGGACAGG
>JAKSTK010000120.1 GCA_024402615.1 Treponema sp. | reverse complement strand
ATGACGCGTCCAGTTGCCATTCACGCCAGCCACATGCTGTCCAACGGTTCGCTTGTGTGCAATCTCTGTTTCTGTTCGGTGGTATCCTGTCTGTAGAATAGAACTGAAATGCTCACCTTGTAGATTTGCATCCACTTTTCTGTATGAATACCATCCGGACAGCTGTACTTCGCCCAACTGAGCCGTCACACCCCCGCCTCGCAGGAAATTATATTCGTTCACTCCGGCGTATTTACTAAGACCATTCTTTCCAAAGTATTTGACAAAGAAAAAGCAAAAGAAAAATACAATGATTCAATGGCTGAAGGAAATACTGCAATATATTCAGAACAACAGGAAAATATTCAATTCCCTGCTGCAAAAGTTTTGCAGTTCCTTTATTTGAAGAGGTTTCCGAAAGCTGAGAAAACAGCCAGTTATCTTTCATTTTCTGAAGCATTGAATCTGCAGTTCCAGATTTTAAAAGCTTCTGAAGATTCTGAATTCCATTTCTTACACAACCATCAACTTCTTTTGTATGTGCCCCATTCTGAATAATTAAAGTTCCAAAATCCATTTGTGCATAAGGTAACAAAACAGAAACAGTACAATTTTTGAGACGGGAATTTTTATTGATTTCTGTCTGAATAAGATTTCCAAGATAAAGCATTTCTGATTCCCAAATTACTCTGTCCCTTTTGTTTGTAATTTCAGGAGCTTTTATTACATACATTACAGGATCCAGGAATTCTGTAGTTGGAATAAGTACTGCAGGCATTGGTCCCGCTTTTTCTGCAGGAATATCTGTAAGGAAAGTATGAGTAATTTTAACTGTCTGATTTTTATTTTTAGGAAGATTGATTTCTGCCGGAGCAAAAACAATCCTCTGATTCTGAGAAGAAAGCAAACCTAAGGAATAATTGAGAGTTTCGCGGAGGTTTGAATCAAAATTACCGGTAACAATAATATTGTAACGGCCGGCATCAAGGAATGCTGGATATTCAGCCAATATATCATTGTAAGAAGTTTTTTCAAGAATATCTTTTTTGGCTTCAAAGATTTGTGAGTAATCAGAAGCAGGAAGTAAAGTTTCCACCAGAGAACTAAACATCTGACTTACAGCACTTCCATTTTCCAGACGTTTTTTATACTGACGGTTTGATACAGCCCTGTCTGCACTGGCTGGCTGAATATCACTGTAAATAAGAGAATTTGAAACAGCTTTACAGACAGAAGCAAAATCTTCTTTATCACAATCAATAGAAATATATGAAGAAGTAAGCCCCGTAGAATTAGTAACTTCCGGAGAACCAAAAATCAACTGTTGCTGCTGCTGTAAGAAAATTTCTTTCTGAATATTTGAAGCAATGAGATTAATCATTACTTCTTCCATTCCATGATTTTGGGCTGTATTTAATTTTCCGCCGGCAATAGAAATCAACAGAGTTATGCCGGAAGTATTTCCGTTATATTTTGCTGTTACGGGAATACCGTTTGTAAGGGAAAGCTTTTGAATTGAGGCAATACTGTTCTGATAATAATTGTTATCAGTTGCAGAAGGTATATTAATTATGCCTGCAGTTGTTTCTGAAGCTTTAGATTCTGCTGTTTCAAAAAAAGCCGGCTGTCCATACCAGGGAGCAGATTTTACAGTAACTTCCTTATAACCTGCTGCCACTAAAGCTTTTTTGTTTTCAGTATAATCCTTCATATTCATAAGAACAAAAACAAAAGGTTCTTCTGAACGCAAACCTTCATACAACTGATCCATAGAAACAGAATTAATTTTTTCTGAACGGGTCATAAGATTTGCGGCAGTTACAGACATTTCAGAATCATTCAGAGCAGTTTCTGTAAAAGTTTCATAAGGTTCCAACGCCCAGAAGGAAGCAAGATTATCCATAAAAATATCTGAACTGGTATTTATATAATTCAAATTAGAAAAAAGCTGTTCTTTTCCATAATAATATTCCGGGGCAGAAATACTGTTACCTGCCGCTTTTGAAATATTATAAAAATCTTGAACCTGATCAAAAACCGAAGTTCCTGATGTTTTCTGCAGTAAAGTCTGAATAATCAGGCGGGAACTGTCTTTTTTGTGAGCCGAAGCCGCATTAATGTATTCTGCACCGGGAATATTCAGCTTTTCCAGACTAAGCAGTTCATTTTTGAAAGAAGAATAATCATTATTAAGGATTGCAGCCGCTAAATCTGTAGTTTCTACATCCATTGTAGTGTATTGAATTACTACCTGTGTTAATTCTTCGGAAAACTCGGAACTATGAAGAACAAATTTTCTGTCTTTATTTACTGGCAGTGCAGGCTTTTCTACGGGGATTAAGTAAGTTGAATAATAGCAGCCAAAAGTCTGTTCGAGTAATTTTAAAAGTTGTTCTTTATTAACATTTCCACTGATAAACAATGCACTGTTCTGTGGAATATACCAGTGATCAGAAATTACTTTAAGTTTTGTGCGGGCCTGCTGAGTTGTTGTTTTATTAAAAATTGCAGGATAAACACCAGAATCATGTTTCCATGGAGCTTCCGAAAAAACTCTGGAATCAATTGCAGAATTAATATAAGAACTTAATTCTGCGGCATTTTCTTTTACCTGCTTTTTCAGTTTATTAAGTTCTGTTTCTAAAAGGTCGTCAGGAATTTCAAGATTAAAAACTGCATTTGAAAGCTGAGCGGCGGTTGTTTTTAATCTGGATGGAGAAATTGTAGTGATAAATCGGGTTGAATCAGCATTACACTGCACCGAATCAAAATTTATATCTGGCAGAGAAGCTTGAAGAATATTTGCGTAAAGTTTATAAAAGCCGGAAGTTGTTTTTGTCTGTGAAGAAAAACCTGCTCTAACCGAATATTCAAATCTGATTAATGGAGTTGAACTGTCCTCCAGCAAGTACACAGTAAGACCATTTTCCAGAGTATACTGACGAACATTTTTTGCCGGTTCCGCCCACAGAAAGCCTAGAGAAACTAAAACTAATACACCGAAGATAAACTTTTTCACGCTTTAATTTTACCTTACTTCTTTATTATTCAGAACTGCTTTAGTAAGTTTTCCGTTAAAATAAATCAATTTAAGAGAAAAAAACGGGATTTTTCTATCAAGTAATTCAAGGAAAATTTCATCCCCTTCCCAGTGAGGCAAATCATTCATTTTACTTTTTGGGACCCACTCCAGTGTTCCTTCGTTACAGTCGGGCAAAGCCTGGGTTTGAGTAAAATCATTGCTCCAGAAAAGATGCATCAGTTCGTAATAATCTTTTCCATCCTGATCTTTAGAAACAAAGGTTACAATCCCCCGATATTCAAAAGAATTGAGCTTTATTCCTGTTTCTTCCTGAACTTCCCGTAAAACACAATCTTCAGGACTTTCATCTGCTTCAAATTTTCCGCCAATACCAATCCATTTGTCTTTATTACAGTCATTCTGTTTTTTGATGCGGTGAATCATGAGATAAGAATCATCTTTTTCTATATAACATAAGGTTGTGTTCTGCATTTTAGTTCCGCTTTATACTCTGAATAAAGTCTTAATGTTTGTATCTACCAGATTACTTAATTCTTCTGGGGACAGACCTCTGATTTCTGCAATAAACTTATAAACTTCTTCTATCAGCACAGGAGTATTTGTCTGGCCTCTAAAAGGAACAGGTGCTAAATATGGTGCGTCAGTTTCACAAAGAAAACGGTCAGCAGGCACGTAACGGAGAAGTTCTTTCATTTTTTCCATTTTTGCTTTTTTTGTATAAGTTACTCCACCGCCAAATGCAATATACCAGCCTAAATCAAGAAACTTTTTTGCTTCTTCCAGACCGTAACTGTAACAATGAACAATTCCGTTGTGATAACCAGCATTTTTCAGACAATCCAAGGTATCTTCAAAAGCATCGCGGCTGTGAATAAGAAAAGGCAGATCCATTTTACGGGCAAGTTCCAGCTGCATTTCAAACAGTTCCCGTTCCCCTTTGTAAACCTCTTCATCAAAATCCTGCTGACAGCGGCCATCTACTCCAGAAGGATTCCAGTGATGATCCAGTCCACCTTCTCCAATAGCAATAACTTTACGGTGAAGAGTATCCTGATCCGATTCCTGATTTGCCGCCAGAATTGAAGCTTCCAGTGTTTTAATTGCTTCATTGCGGTTTTTTATTTCATCGATTGATGGCCATATTCCTGCAGAAAAATAAACAAGATTTCTAGCCTTATCTGCCAGATTTGCATCTTTAATACCAGCAATTGCAGTTTCAACGCAAGCCTGTCGGCGCTGTAAATCATCACTTCTGGTTCCAATATCTAAACCGAAAAATGTATTTCTTGCGGCAAGTTTAGTAAGCACTTCTACTCCATCAACCTGCCGTTCTTCTATCATAGTTTTAAAATGAAAATGTGTATCACTAAACATATTCAGAAGTATAATGATTTTTCGGAGGTCTGTCCCCCATAAGTTACAGTTTGCTCTGTCCCTTTTGTATGTTATGACGGTTTGCTCTGTCCCTTTTGTATGCAGTTTACTCTGTCCCTTTTGTTCGATATATTAACCATATGACAGATATTAGAAAATTCTTAGCAGATGTAGAAAAATCAAAGAAAATGTGCCGCCAGAATAACGGTGGTGCTTACGACTATCATAAACTTGCTGATAATCTTCAGCGGCTTTTTAACAGAGCCTCAGGATGTCCAACAGAACTCCCAGACACAATTTTTAATTACTGGGAAAACGCTTATGTTCTCAACAGTCCTGATTTACAGAACGAACCTTCTTCTGATCATTTAGAAAAACTGGCTGCTATGCTGGCATTTTTAAACAACAGCGATGAAATGTCTGAATTACTTACTGATGAAGACTGGCAAGAAATTGGTTCTCTTGTTGGTTATGAAGCAGATGATCTGCCAATTGATATTCTTCAGGATTTAATGAAGATTCTTGTAGAACACAACGCTTATTAATACTTACAGAACTTATGACCGCTGCAGAAAATATTTCAGATTACTTTACTTCCTGTACTCAATGTCCCCGAAAATGCAAAGTGAACCGCCACGAAGGAAAAACCGGTTTTTGCCGTGAACCTGAATCCTTGCGAATTGCTTTTGCGGGACTTCATTATGGAGAAGAACCGGTAATTACTGTTTTTGGTGGCAGTGGAACTATCTTTTTTACCGGCTGTACTTTGCGTTGTGCTTTCTGCCAGAACTATCAGACTAGTCAGGATGGCATGGGCCGGGAAGTAACTACACACGAACTTGTAGAAATCTGTAAAAAACTGGAA
>JAKSTK010000012.1 GCA_024402615.1 Treponema sp. | reverse complement strand
GGAACTCTTTAATTGTTTCTACAACTTCACCGGCTCGTTCACCACAAGCAGCAATGATTACGATATCAACATCGGCATTTCTTGAAGTTGTATGCTGAAGAACTGTTTTTCCGGCACCGAAAGGACCAGGAATACAGTAAGTACCACCTTTTGATACTGGATAGAAAGTATCAATAAGACGAACCTGTGTAACCATTGGTTCAGATGGAGCAAGACGTTCAGCATAACAGTCAACTGCACGTTTTACAGGCCATTTGAATGCCATTTTCAAAATATGGTCATTTCCCTTTTCATCAGTTACTACAGCAATTTCATCTTCAATTGTGTAGCTTCCTGCAGGTTTTACAGATTTTACTGTGTACATTCCTAACAAATCGAAAGGTACAAGAATTTTATGTGTAAATGGTCCTTCTGGTACTGTACCAATAGAATCACCACGAAGAACTTTATCTCCAGGATTAGCAGTTGGAGTCCAGTCCCATTTTTTATCTTTAGGAAGAGGATCTACATAAACACCTCTTTCAAGGAAGAAGCCTGCTTTTTCTGCAACCAGAGGTAATGGGTTCTGTAAACCATCAAATGTCTGACCGAGAAGACCAGGTCCTAATTCGGCACAAAGAAGATCACCGGCTAATTCTACTGTGTCTCCGGCTTTAATGCCCTGAGTCATTTCGAAAATCTGCATCTGAGCTTTATCGCCACGGATACGGATGATTTCACCTCGTAATTTCTTTCCGTCTACATTAACATAGCCTACTTCATTCATAGAAACAGGACCATCGAACTGGATAGTTACCATGTTTCCGTTGATTCCGACTACTTTTGCTTTTGTATCCGTCATACTGTTTCTCCAAGTATTGTATCGTAAATCTTATGATAAGAAGATTTACCGTTTTCCATATCAAATTTTCTCATGCGTTCTACCAGCATTAATTTAATGCCGTAAGCATAAACAGCATCAATAGAGAAAGAATCCATTGGTCGTAATTCATCAAGCAATTTTATTCTATACTCATAAAGATACTGTTCTGCAGATAAAGGACTGTCCATACCAACAGCTGTTCTTGCAGCAGTGATAATGTCTGCTGTACAACCAGAAGGTAACACAACAGAATCCTTTTTCATTTTCTGTGCTCTAATTTGAGCCAAAGCAAAACGCAGGAATCTTTCTTTTTCGTACCAAGTATCCAGAAAAACTGAACCTGTTTTTGTACTTTCTTTAGGAGGTGTCAAAGACAATTCCTGAACTACCTTCTTTTCGGTTTCAGAAATAAACCGACAGCACAATTCAATAAATTCAGAACTTGATAAAGGTAAACCGGATTTACCTTCACTTCCTGAGATATTTGGTAATTGTGAAACCAAATAATAATAATCCATCAATAACTACCCTATTTATTCAGCAGATTTTGCTGCTTCTTTCATCAAAGCAGATACTTTTGGATTCAAATATGCAGAGAACATATCGGCAAGAACTTCTGCAGAATAGTCGTAATAAGCAGCACCATTCTGTACGCCAATTCTAAAGCCTGTTGATAATGTTTTATCTGATTTTATTTCAAGACCTTTAGAAATTTCAGCTTTTAATTTAGAAGTTAAATCTGATTCAAGAGCTTTAAGGTCTTTTTCGCTTAACAGTACTGATAATTCTGATGCATCACTGTTTTTTGCCCAGGCTTTTACAGTTTCTGGAATAAGATCAGCTAAAACATCTTTTGCAAGAGCTTTTTCTGTTTCAGCTTTTACAATTGCATCTAATTCAACCAGTAAAGAATCTTTGAAGGAAATAAGCATGTTACGGCCAGCCTGAACGATAGCTTCTTCACTTGCTTTCTTCATTTTTTCTGCTTCATCTTTTGCAGCTTTTATAATTGCAGAAGCTTTTTCATCTGCTTCAGCTTTAATAGCATCAGCTTTTGCATTTGCATCTGCAATAATTTTTGCAGCATCGGTTTCGGCAGCGGCAACACCGTCTTTTTTGATTTTATCAATTAATTCCTGTAATTGTGTATCCATCAATAATACCTCACCAAATTTGAACGCAATTCTTTAGAATTGCGGATATACTATTTTACTCGAGAATGAATGAATTTTCAAACTTAAGTAAGTATAAAAAATTCTAGTTTTTGAAAGAATAAACAGTCTTAGCTTTCATTTCCTGACCAGGCTGAAGGATACAAGTTGGGAATCCTTCCTGATTAGGAGAATCTGGGAAAGCCTGTGTTTCCAAACAGAATGCATCATGATTTTCATAGAATTTGCCGTTTTTACCCTGAATTCCTTTAATATAGTTTCCAGAATAGAACTGGCAGCCTTCCATATTTGTGTAAACTGACATTTCATGACCTGTTGTTGGTTCTTTTACTGTACAGAATTCAACTAAATCTGAGGCATCAAGTGGTACGCCGCACTGGAAATCATTAGCATTGTAAGCTTCTGTAACATAACAGTGATCGTAACCTACGCCAACTTCCTTAATTTCTGCACCCATTTTCTTTTCTTCTGTAAAGTCAAATGGTGTTCCTTTTACTTCTACAAGATTTCCTGTTGGAATAAGTTTATCGCTTACTTCAAGAATGTAATCAGAATTCATTTTAAGAGTATGCTCACCAATATTTCCGTTTCCAGCAAGATTAAAATATGCGTGGTTAGTAATATTAATTGGAGTTGCTTTATCTGTTTTTGCAGTGTAGTAACAAGTAAGATTGTTGTTTTCATCAAGAAGATAAGTTACTTCAAGTTTTACGTTTCCAGGAAATCCCTGTTCTCCATCTGGAGATACGCGAGAGAATTTTACACCACAGCTTTTTTTGCCAGTAATTAATTCACCTTCCCAAACCATTTTATCAAATCCATTGAAACCACCATGGAGGCAGTTTGGACCATCATTTTTATCAAGAGTATATTCCTGATTATTCAAAGTAAATGAAGCTTTACCAATTCTGTTTGCAAAACGACCAACAATTGCACCAAAACAATAGTTGGAATTGATCCAACCTTCTAATGTTGAATAACCTAAAAGGACATCTGTTTTAGTACCATCTGCATTATTTAAAACAATACTTGTTAAAGTACAGCCATAATCCATACAAGAAAATGACATATTCTTGTTTTTAATTGTGTACAAATTTACCTTTGTGCCATCACATAAAACACCAAACTTTCTTTTTTTTGCTTTCATATATCCTCCAGGTTTTTTAAAGCATTTCCAATATTAATTGAACTTCAGTTTCTGAAAGTGAAACTTCTGCTGCAATTTGTTTTATATTATATCCTTCATCATAAAGGTTTTTAACTTTTTTCTGCATAGTATTTTTTTTGGATTCTTTTTGAGAAGCAACAAAAACAGGAGGAGGAATAAATTCTTTATTCTCTGAATTATTGTCCATAAAAGGATTTGAAGTATAATCTTCCGGGTCATTCATTACTTTTGTGATTTTCAATGATGATTCTTTTGGTTCAACTTTTTCGGAAGGGATAGTAGAATTTAAAACAGTAAAATTTCTTCCTGCTTTTTGATATTCATAATCAGTTCTTCCATTTGAAACTGGAATATTTCTAAAATTTAATTCTTCTTCTGGAAGTTTTGCTGCAGGTATTTTATTTACTTCTCCAATCATTGAACGCAAACGGTTGGTTGCTTCGTTATACTGCTTAATGATTGAGTTCATCTGACGGTCAGCTTCTTCTACCTGCTGTTTAATTCTATTTGAGGCTTCACTTGTTAAAAAAATATCTCTTTGAGTAGCAGTATCCAGATCAGATACCATATGATTCATTTCTCTGCGGGCTTTTTCAAGAATTTTTTCTGTAGAAAACATTTTTCTAAAACGAAAAATCATAATTGCCCACAGAACAATATTCAAAATTGTGACGGAAATTAAAATTGCTATAGCCAAAACCTTTACCTCGTTAAATCAATAATTGTACCTAAATAAGGAGCCTTAATTTCTGTAGAATTATTGTTATTTTGAGTCTGGTAGGCTGAATTCTCTTGTCTTCGTTTATTCTGCTGCTGGCCATTCTGATTATGACCATTTTCATTAACGTCGTTTGTATTTGCTTTATCGTTAGAAGTTGTCTGGACTTTATTTGAATTTTCATAATTCTGACGAGTAATTTCAACTTGTTTTACTGACTCTGCTATTGCTGCTGCCTGTTGAGCTCCTGCAACATTTTTTGCAACATTAGACATCTGAGAGTACATGTTCTGTAAATCAATTGGTTGTATAGCCATCAGGATCCTCTATCTTATAAGCAGGAGGTTCATATTCTCCGCGCTTAATAAAGCTTTTATCGTAATAGAAGGTAACACCCTTTACATCCATCTTAACTTCATCAAGAACATCACGAACATAAACTTTTACACCAGCGTAGACAATATCTTCAACTTTAACTTTTCCTACTGCTTTAAGTTCACGCAGATGTTCCTGAATTTTATCGATTTCTTTAGCCATTGCTTCTGATTCTTCGGCAATAAGCTTATTCCTTCTTTTAAGATTTGTAAGTTTGTCTTCTTTTTCCTGTGGCAAACGTTTTCTAAGTTTTTTCTGCTGTTCAAGGTTCTGAATATCAAGTTCATTATTTTCATATTCACGAGATACATCAGTCTGTTTTTTCTGCAAAGTGATAAGTCGATTTTTAGCTCTTGGGTCAACACCAGCTTCCAGAATTGTTTCTGTACCACCACCTGGAGATCCTACTTTTCGGGCACAAATTTCCTCTGTAGCCATTAAATGACCACCAATAATCTGAGCTTTTTTACCGCGGAGAATAATATTCTTCATTGCAGTAACATTCGAGTTTACAATAGAGTCATTTACAATGATATTTTCTTCAACTTCAACTTTTGTATCATTAATAAATTTTGCCCACAAAGATTTTCCTGCACGAATGTATCCTTCGCCTTTACCAAAAATACCCTGACGTACAATAATATTTCCAGTTGCAATAAGCTGAGATTTATCAACAATACCATTAACTTCAATATTTGTAGCTTCAACGCTATAACCGTCTTCAACAGAGCCTTTAATAATAACTGTTCCAATAAATTTAATGTCACCGGTTTTAACATTAACGGCATCAAGGAATTTAACTGGTTCTACAGTAATCTTACCGTTTACAAGCATTACTTCGCCGTCAATATCGGCTTTTACAGTTACGCCATCCCGGTCAAGAGATACATTTGCTCCAAGAACAACCTGCATATCTTTTCCGTTTTTTGCTTCAAGATAACGACCAAAAATTGTTTTTCCACCCTTACCTCTTTCTGGCCTGATTTTTGTTGCCAATGGCTGACCTGCAATAACGTTTTGAATCTGATTCCACTGCTTGTAGTTAATACTTCCATCTTCAGAAACCTGTGCCTTAAGTTTTTTTGGATCAGTTTCAAAATTGTAAGATAGATAAGCATCTCTACCATCTACAGGTGGAATTGCGGCTGCAACTTCAAATGGAATGTTATAGATTGGGTTATCAACAAATTCATTAATTTTATTAATATCAATACATTCATCAATAACGCTTTGAGATTTAAGCGCACGAATAATAAGTTCAGGAGAAGCATCGGCACCACTCATAGAAGGTGCGGCTACAATGATAGAACCTTTCATTTCGTCTTTTGTACAATCAACTGAAACAAGAACATCTCCAGCAGCGACATGTTTATAAGAACCGACAACATTATATTGTCCGTCAGTACCGTTTTTAACATATTTTCTAACAAGAGATTCATCCAGTTCCAATGTATCTGAACGATGTAATTCTGCCATTACATCTTTTATATCGATTGGTAAACCATTGCCCTGTGGAGGAATAACTTTAATAACAATATCTGAACTGAAATGACGAACATAGAATAAACCGTCTCTGGAAGAATTCTGAGCTATTGTTTCTTCATCTTCATCAATATTTAAGCCGTCTGAGGCAAGTTTTGTAGCTTTTTTAAGAGTATCTGGATTCTGATAGATTTTTAAGAACCATGGCTTTTTTCCCATGCCAAGAAATCCATCACTTCCTTTTTCTACAACTTCGTACTGGAGATTTGAAACTTTTGTATCTAACTGTACAGCAGCGTCTGCAAGAGCTTCGTCAATGGTATCTGCGTGAACATCAACCATATGAAGTTCTTTATCCAGCTCCAATCTGCGTTTCATATCCTCACGGATTTTCTCCAATGTAACCATAGAAATCAGAATTCCTTTTTAAAATTTAATTTAGTTTATAAGATACCCTTTCTCAAATTAGTAAGTTTTGCTCTTAAGCGAAGATTTGCTTTTGTATGAAGCTGTGAAATTCGTGATTCACTTACTTCAAGTACTTCACCAATTTCTTTGAAAGTTAAATCTTCATGATAGTACAAAACAATAACCAGTTTTTCTTTTTCTGGCAGTTCCTGAATTGCCTGAGCAATAACTTTTTTTATTTCATCTCTTTCGGCAATTACATCTGGATTCAAACTTGCTGGTGCTTCAATATTATTTCCAAGAGACATATTGTCATTGTCATCACCGGCATACCATACATCATTCAAAGAAAGAACACTTGTACCAGAAACTTTCATAATTGTACGATGGTATTCATCTTCAGTCATGTTCATAGAATCTGCAATTTCTTTATCTTCTGCACGACGGCCAAGTTTTGCTTCAAGTGTAACAATTGTATCTTCGATTTCACGAGATTTCTGTCGGATTGAACGAGGAACCCAGTCTAACTGACGAAGTTCATCAAAAATAGCACCGCGAATACGAGTTACAGCATATGTCTTAAACTTTACATTCTTAGAAGTATCATACTTACTGATAGCATCAAGCAAACCAAACTGTCCGAATCCAACCAAATCATCGAATTCAACATTATTTGGCATTCCCTGTGCAACTTTACCAGCTACATATTTTACGAGAGGCATGTATTGTCTTATGAATTTATCACGAATAGCGGGAGATTTTGTTTTTTTGAATTCTTCCCAAAGATCATCTTCTTCCTGTTCATCATTAATTGGCATACACATTCACCTTTTCATTATGATTCTTCGCCGGATAAAATAGAACTGATTGCCTTAGCCATTAAGGAGGCATCTTTTATTTCACCAGCACCTTCATTACTGCTTGAACTATAGCTGCTTGAAGAGAAATCAAGTAAATCTCCATCAGAACCGCTATCTCCACTTTCTGCTGCACTACCAGAACTTACCGAAAAATCTGACATATCAGGCAAAACGCCAAGTTTTCCGTCATCAGAATCATCAATCATCTGTTCTGCCTGAGCAGCATGTTTTTTATTTCCAAAATCAGGAGTAATTGCTTCTACACCTGAAATATTATCTACAGTTTCTTTTCTTCTAACCGGAACAAAATCAGGTTTATCAGAAATATCATCAAGAATCTGGGGAGAAACTTTTGTAATATCTGAATCATTAAGCATTTGATGGTTATTACCAACATCAAAATGATTAGTATTACCAGACTGTTCCAGTTCTTCATCCTGAATTATGATATTTACTTTCTGACCAGGAGCAGCATCAGGATTTACAGAATTTGTTACATTTTCTGAATCTCCATTTGACTCAACTGTCAGAAATTTATCATTAAGAAATTGAATTAAGAAAGATAAGGCTGCAAAAACAACTCCAAAAATTAAAGCTGTCAGCAGTATTTTAAAAAAGCCTGAACCTGAAAAAAGACCAAATACAAAGGATAAAATAAAGCCAATCGCAGAAAATACAATTGGAAATTTAAAGTTTTTCATTTTACCCCCCATACAATAATTTAAATAATTATACTATATAATGCAAAAAAAATATAGTAAAAATAATTTTCAGTCTTAATTTAGAGGTTTAGTGACTCTTCTTTCCTAAGAATTTCTTTAAGAAACTTGCAACTCCTTCATTATATTCCGGTTCAGTTTTTTCAATTCTTCCTACAATATGTTTTACACAAATTGCAGGTTTTGAAGTTGGATTAACAATAATGAATGGCTTTTGTCTAATTACTGAAGCCGTAACTACAGGATCTTCATAAACAAAGCCAAGATATTCAACCTTGTAACCCAGGAACTGACCAACAATAGTAATAATTCTTTCAGAGATTCGTTTACCTTCATCGCCTGAATGAACACGATTTACAATCAGTTTAATATCAACTGTTCTATCAACAATTTCTGTTGTAATAATTTTAATAATTCCGTAAGCATCAGTAATGGCGGTTGGTTCAGGAGTTGTAACAACAAAAACCTCATCTGCAGCAGCAACAAACTGAAGTACATTACTTGCAATACCAGCACCAGTATCAATGATAATAATATCTGCATTTCCAAGAGAACAGAACTGATTAGCAAAATAATCCAATTCTTCTACGCTTAAGTTTGCAATTTTTGAAAAACCGTTTGCACCGGCAATAAATTTAATGCCGAATTCTGTATCCATAACGATTTCTTTCATTGTCTTCTTTTTGTTGATTACATGCATCAGGTTATACTGAGGAACAATATTCAGAATAACATTTACATTGGCCATACCAAGGTCACCATCAATAAGAATAACCTTTTTACCAATTTGAGCATAAGCAATTGCCATATTTACAGCAAAATTAGTTTTGCCTACACCACCTTTACCACTGGTAATGGCAATAATTCGAGTATTATGATTTTTCTTAAATGACTGTACTTCCTGAGGATCAGGTCCATTTTCATCTCTCATTAATTCTCTTAATTCTTCTACCTGTTCTTCCATTTTTATAAGTTCTCCTGATATTTTGAATTATTACCTATTTTATAAACTGTTCAACTGCACCGAATTTATCTTCAATGTGCACACGGTCAATATTAAAGCCAGAAAGATTCATAAGTATTTCTACTACACTGGCTCTATGAATATTTCTTGGAACTCTTTGACCATCTGTGATATAAGAAATTTTCTTATGTCTGTCCCACAAAACAGAAATTACATTCCCCAGCTGCTTTGTTTCATCACATTTTGTAACAATAACTGATTCGTAAGCAAATGGTTCATAATTTCTGAAAATATTCTGTAAATCGCTGGATTTTGTAGAAGCACAAACCGAAAGGTAAACATCCGGATTCATTTTTACATCCAGCATATTTTTCATTTCACTGATATGAGTAGCATCATTTGGACTGTATCCACTGGTATCAATGAAAATATAATCTACATGCTCTCTGTACTGATCGTAAATTTCTTTAACATCAGCACTTGATTCTGCTTTAAGAACAGATTTTCCAAGAATATCACCAAACTTTTTCAGCTGTTCCTGTGCACCTACACGCATTGTATCAATTGTAACAATACAGAGTTCAGGTCTTGGAAGATTTTTATTTTTTGCATCCAGGATAGTATTTGAAGCAAGTTTTGCAATTGTTGTAGTTTTTCCAACTCCTGTAGGACCAACAATAATTATTACATGAGGTGGTCGAACTACTGGTTCTGGAGCAATTTCAATAGATTCTCCAATCCAGTCAATTACATATCTTTCGATTAATTTAAAATCATCCTGCTGATCAATTCTAAAAGTACTGCGAATTTTTTCTTCAATCATTCTGATATATGAAGGTGTAAATTCATTCATTTCCAGTAATTCTTCAATTTTTCTGATAGATTCTGGAACTTCATTTGTTACATTAGTAACATTTGTATTAATCTGCGCAACCTGTTTCTGCAATTCATCAATTTTTGAAGTTAAATTATTCATTAACAGATTTTGAGATTGATTTGTCATTAAGATTGCCTGACGGTTTTCTTCAAGACGGCGTTCTTCTTCATCACGATCCCGATAAAGATTTGAGTCATAGGCTTTTTTATTGTTAACTGTGTAAGTTACTACCTGACGTTCGGTTTGTCTTAAACCAAAAAAACCTGTACGGAAAAATTTAGATTCACGTTTAATAATGTTGTAATCCTTTCCGTACATGGCATACAGTTTCTGTCTGCATTCATCCAGAGTATCGCCTACAATTGTCTGTTCAATTCCACTATTTAATGACATTTTTTATAACTTTATTCCTCGTTCTGAATATTTATTTCACCAATTACTTCAACACCAAAATTCTTTGTATTTACTGCGTTATAAACTTCATCATGAGAAAGTACAATAATTCCAGGCATTTCTTTTTCAAGAGCTGATTTTACCAGCTGTCTTATCTGGCCTACACACAGAATAATTGGTTGATAACCTTTATTTTGAGAAGAAGCAACAGCAGCACTTACACTTTGAATCCATTTACGTCTGTCTACAGCATCAAAGTTTACTGTTGGTTTAGATCCATCTGGTGGAAAGAATGCATTATTCAAAACCATTTCAGAAAGATCCTGGGAAAGCTGCAATACTCGAAGTTTTTTATCATCTGCATCAACATACTGAAGACAGATTTGTAAACCTAAAGCTTCACGAACTTTTGCTGTTAAATCCAAAGGATTTTTAGAAATTCCTGCAAAGTTAGCCATTGTTTCCAAAATTGCAACAATATTTCTGATTGAAACATTTTCTTCCAGAAGATTCTGAAGAACTTTTTCAATAATTCCAAGAGACAAACCTGCTGATCCGGTAACTTCATCAACAAGAACACTGTTACTTTCACGAACAGTATCAAGAATTTTAGAAACTTCTTTTCTGCCAAGAAGTTGTTTAGCATTGGAACGAATTATTTCTGTTAAGTGAGTTGCTATAATTGTCGGTGGATCAATTACCATATAACCTGCATCTTCAGCTTCCTGTCTTCTGTCTGCAGGGAGCCACAATGCATCCATTCCAAAAGTCGGATCTTTTGTTTTTTCACCTTTAAGTGGCTCAACAACAGAGCCAGTATCAATACAAAGGTTATATCCGATTCTTATTTCGGCATGTCCAAATTCAATTCCATGGATTTTAAAACTATAATCATTAGGTGCAAGAGTCATATTATCAAGAATTCGAATCTGAGGAATAATAAAGCCCATATCAAGTTTTGCTTCATTACGGATTCTTGTAATTCGCTCAAGAAGTTCTGCACCATTTTCTTTACTTACAAGAGGAATAAGACCATACCCCAGTTCGAGAGAAAGGTCATCCAGCATTTGTATTTTTGTATCTTTTTCTGTCTGATTACTACTTTGATTAACGGCTTTTTGAGCTTCTGCTTCTTTAATTTCCTGAACTTTTTTCTTTCCTTGTGCCTGAGAAAGACGGTAACCTGCAAAAATAAACAATGCACCAAAAGGGATAAGAAGAATTCTTGTACCAGGCAAGAATAATCCCATACCTATTAATACTGCACCAACAATAATATAAATATAACCAGAACGGGTAAAATCTTCTTTAAGCTGATCACCAAGACCATCATCTGATTTAGTACCGGTAACAAGAATACCTGTGGCAAAAGAAATAACAAGAGATGGCAGCTGGGACATTAAACCGTCACCAATTGTTAATTTTGAGTAAGTATTCAATATATCTGTAGCGGACATTCCAGATCTTGCCATTGATGCAATAACAAAACCACCAATCAGATTAATTACTGTAATAAAAATGCCAGCTTTTACGTTTCCTGAAACAAATTTAGAAGCACCATCCATGTTTGAATAAAAATCAATCTCTTTAGTAATTGCGTTTTTAAGACGAAGTGCTTCAGTATCATCAATAACACCACTGTTAAGGCGGTTATCAATATCAAAATACTTTTGCTGCATAGAATCCAGAGAGAATCTGGCTGCAACTTCAGAAACACGGGTAGAACCTTTTGTAATTACAATTACCTGAAGAATAACAATAATTATAAAGATAATAAATCCAATAACCGTATTATTTCCGGCAACAATATTTGCAAAGGCCTGAACCATAACACTCTGGTCAGAAGTATTTCCCGGAGTTCCACTTAAAATTAATCTGGTTGAAGAAACATTGACCGCCAGACCGAAAATTGTCTGAAACAAAATAATTCGGGGGAATGTCTGGAAATCTGATGCTCTTGGGGTATACAAAACAACAAGTAAAATAATAAATGCAAATGCAAGGTTTAAAACCATACATAAGTCAATAAAAATTTTGGGAAGAGGCATAAATAATGCAAAAAGGACAGCAACGACAAGAATGCCTACATAAGAAGAAGAGATGAAATTTAAAATTTTCCCACGACGTTCGTTTGCCATTAGTCCCCACCCAGCAATTTACATCTATTTATTAAATAAAAAAATTTCTATTTTAGTCAGTATTTTAAGATTTTATTTATCAGAAGAAGATTTCTCACCCCTACCTCGAGCAATCTCTTCTTTATTTTTCAGTTTATCCCATATATTTGCGTAAACAATGGTAACTGCCCTAATATACTGTGTAGGTATTATATCACCAACTTTTGTTTCTGTATACAACAAACGGGCTAAAGGTCGATTTTGTACTACAGGAACATCATTTTCTTCCGCAATTCTACGAATATATAAAGCTTTTTCATCGGTTCCTTGTGCTGTTACAGAAGGTGGATCGTCAGTTGCAGGATTATACTTTAAGGCAACAGCATAATGAGTTGGGTTTGCAATTACTACATCCGACTCTTTTACTGCTTTTGGAATATCTCTTGAAAGGATTTCTCTCTGCATTTGAGTCAACCGGCTCTTCATTACAGGGTCTCCTTCTAATTCCTTGTATTCCTGTTTTACTTCCTGTTTACTCATTTTCATACTGTCAAGATATTCACGACGATTTACAAAATAATCAGGAATTGAAATAGCAAGGAAAATAATAGAAACAATTAAAAGTAACTGTACAGCCATTTTAGCAATTTTTCCTAAAGCAACCAGCAGCTGTCCGTTTCTGATAATTTCAATAATTACAAAAAGGTCTTTTCTGATAAGAAAATAAGCAATAACAATAATTATTGTAACTTTACCAATTGATTTTGCTAAATTAAAAAGCCCTTTTCCAGAAAATAAAGTTTTTCTAAAATAATCACCAAATTTTGGTACAATATTTCTAAATTTTGGTTCAATAGGTTTCCAACTAAAAAGAAATCCCCTGTTTTGAATAATATTCGCCATAAAGCCTGCAACTATAGCAACAATACCGATTGGCATAATTATTTTAAAATAAAAAATGAAAAACGTAGTTACAATAGAAGGATCATCTAAATTAGTATTAATTGCTTTTGTGAAATAGAATTTGTAAATATCCATACAGTTATAAAAAATCCATTTACCTAAAAACATAAGTACTAAAACTGTAAGAATTAAAATTAGAGCACTTCCTATTTCCTGACTTTTTGCAACATTCCCTTCTTTTCTAGCCTTTTCAAGCCTATACTCTGACGGTTCCTCGGTTTTTCCTTCATCTTCTGCAGCCATTTATTTTATATGACCTCCTAATTCCAGAAAAAGATTCTGCAACTGATTAAATCCACCGGCAAAAGAATTAATAAAGAATTCACACATTGGTTCAATCAGTAAATAAATAATAAAGAATGATACAAGAATCATAATAGGGAAACCTTCTGACAGAAGATTCATCTGAGGGGCTGCTTTAGAAAGTAAACCGGTACATACTGTAATCAACAGTAAAGTGCCCATTACCGGTAAAGATATAATCATTGCATCAGCAAAAAGTTTTGTTAATCCTTTAAAGAAGAAATTAACAAGTCCTTCTTGTGCAGTTATCAACGACAAAACATTTATTGAACGGAAACTGTTATTTAATCCAGATAAAAATAATTTTTGAATCCAGCCATTCTGCAGAAAAATAAACATGGCGATAAAGTTGAAAAATTGTCCCATCAAAGGGTTTTCTACCTGAGCCATAGCATCATAAGTACTGGCAGCACTGAAACCCATCTGAAAAGCCATAAATTGTCCGGCAGTACTAAATGCAGAGAAAATCATAGTAATATAAAATCCAATTACTACACCGATTAACGCTTCACCTAAAATTAAAAGAATATAAATTAAAGAAAAACTTCCGTCTTCAGCAATAAACGGCATGTAAGATGAAAAATCTACAATTCCAAGTAAAAAAAATGACATGTATCCGGCAAGTGCAACTTTAGCAGTTCTAGGTACTGAACGCATAGAAAACAGCGGAGTTGTCATCAGCAATGCAAAACAACGGGCAAAAACTAAAAGATAAACAGGTGCTTTATTTACAATATAATCAAGCATTTTTACCTAGCCAAATCTGGAATTGCACTAAAAAGTCTTATAGTATATTCACTCATCGAAGAGAACATTACTCCACCAAGTAAAGCAAGCATAACAAGAATTACTATTAACTTAGGTAAAAAAGTTAATGTCTGTTCCTGAATTGAAGTTACTGCCTGCAAAATAGCTACAATTAAACCTACAGCAAGGGCTACACCCAAAACAGGTAAAATTAGAGTAAGAATCTGCTGTACACCGCCACGCATCAAAGAAACAATCTGACCAATAGACATTCTTTACTCCTTACCTGATAACTGAAACAAACAGCTGCTGAGTTAATAATCCCCAGCCATCAACTAAAACAAACAGAATTAGTTTGAATGGCATAGAAATCTGTACAGGAGGAAGCATCATCATACCCATAGACATAAGGATACTTGCCACAACCATATCAATAATAATAAACGGTATGTATAGGAATATACCTATCATAAAGGCAATTGTAAGTTCATTAAGAATATAAGCAGGAATAAGAATATAAGTAGGAACATCAGCATAAACTTTAGGTTGTTCCAGTTTTGCCATAGACATAAACATGGCAATATACCCTTTATCTCCTTTTCGGATATCTTTTTCCAGCTGAGTAAACATAAACTGTCTTATAGGAGCCTGTGATTCCTGATAAGCCTGCTCAATAGTAATTTTACCATCAGATAAAGGTTTATATGCATTATCATAAATTTTTGAAAAAGTTGGCCACATTATAAACAGGGTCATAAAGAAAGCAATACCATTTAATACCGCGGTTGGTGGTACCTGCTGTAATGACAAAGCTCTTTTTATAAAATCCAGTACAATTGAAAATCTTAAAAAACAAGTAACAAGAATTAAAAGACTTGGTGCAATTGTTAAAACAGTTAGCAAAAGAAGAATTCGTACAGAAAAGGCAACTTCTTTACCAGTCTGAGGCTGAGTAATCTGTACAGAAACATTTGGAACTGTTGGTCTTACAGTATTATTCATTTCCATTGTTCCAGCTGTAGACCCATTTGGAAAACTCTGCTGTGCCACAAGATAAGAATTTGAGAAGAGTATAGTAAATAATATTAAAAATAAGCCAAACTTTCTTTTCATTTTATCTTACTTCTTCGTTATCCTGATTAGAATTTCTTCTGGCCATATTATCAAGACCTGCTTCAGCTTCATCAAAAGCAGAAGTTTTTTTTCCGGTTCTTGTAAACATTTCAAGAACATCTTTGAAATTATTTGGTTTTGTTGTGTTATTCTTTTTGTCAAAATTAAGATTTAAGGATTCAACAAGTTCTGCATCATCAATTTCTGAAATGAGATTGATTCCACCTTCCGTAACTCCAATTAAATATCCTTTATCCAGTAATGTAATAATTTCTACAGATTTATTTGGCGCAAGATTTAAAGTGGAAACTCTTCGTAAAAAATCGTCATCACTTTTTGTGATGTTATTTCTCTTCTTAAAGAACAGCATTAAACCATAAATAGCCGCAACAACTAAAGCAAGCATAACGATCATTTGAATTACTGTTCCTAATAAGGAAGGTCCTCTTGTTCTTCTTGTATTAGCAGCTGCATCACCAGAATTTCCATTCTCCATAGTTACAGGGGATACAGTTGAACCAAAAGGTGTTTCTTCAAAAGACTGAATTGAAGTTGATTCAGTTGAATTATTTGATGTCTGAGGATAAATGTTAAAACACATAACTGCAAATAAAATTGCAGTTATAAGAGATAATTTAGATTTTACCAATTTTTTCCCACCCTTAAAAATCGGTTACTAGTTTAAATCACTAACTCTTTCCATTGGAGAGAGAATTTCAGTTACACGAACACCGAAGTTTTCATCAATAACTACAACTTCTCCCTTAGCAATAGGTTTATGATTTACAAGAATATCTACAGATTCACCGGCAAGTTTATCCAATTCAATAATTGTACCTTCACCGAAACCTAAGATTTCTTTGATTGATTTTTTTGCACGACCAAGTTCTACAGTCAGCTCCATGAATACGTCCATAATAAGACCAATATTCTGCTGTTCTGCATTACTCATATTTGTATTTAAATTAGGGAACTGCAAAGACTGAACATTTGGAACATTCATTCCCATATTCTGTCCCATAGGCATACCCATCATTGGGTTCTGCATCTGCATTCCCATCATAGGATTCTGCATACCCATATTCATCTGTGGCTGTCCCATAGGCATACCCATCATTGGATTCTGCATTCCCATATTCATTTGCTGAGCAGGCTGTGCTGGCTGAGCATTCATTCCAGAAGCACCACCCATTCCGCCTAAATCTAATCCACCGAGCATTGAAAGACCATCGTCTGCAGCTGGTTCACCACCACCCAATGCATTTGAAATCTTTTCTGCAGCATCACCACTGATACATTCCCATAATGTGTAAGCACTACCATCTAATGTAAGTGGATAGCTGGCAAGCATGAATTCTCCCTGAGGGAACATTACCATTGCCTTAGATTCATTTACACTTTCTGGAGTACTATATGCAAGACCAGGAACTTTTCCAGTTGTATCAAGCTGAGTAATCATTGCACTAATATGAGTTGCAACAATTTCTGAAATTACAGACAAAACCATGTCATCAACTTCAGTAGTTGTTTCATCATTATTTGTCAAAGCAAAAAGTTTAAGAGCAAAATCTGGAGAAAGCAGATATAAATGACTACCCTTTATACCTTCGTTGAAATCAGCGTTAATTCCAATAACAACTTCTGGTAAACGAGCTAAAACCTTATCTCTTTCTGCAAGTTCAACAACAGGATTACCAACTGTAAAACTTGCTCCTGTATATTTGTTGATATTTTCTTCCAGTTTTGGTTTCAATTCATCTGCCAATTTCTGCAGAGTTGGAATATCAATATGGTATGTTGGACCGCTTCCTACATGACCAGAGGAATTTAAGCCGTCAATAGCAACTCCAGACAATAAAGCGTCAATTTCATCCTGTGATATAGCACCATCACTCATAATTTTCATCTCCTTCTACAGAAAGTTCTTCAAATTCTTCAGAATCCTGATCCTCAAATGTTCCGGTAATCTGAACGCCCATTTTTTTACCAACGATACCTGGCTGGCAAAGGAATTTCTTTTTGTTACCAACACTAAGAGTCAAAGGATCTCCCACCTTTACTGTGGAAAGACGCACTACATCACCTACTCTAAGTGAAAGTACATCTCTAATAGGCAAATTTATTGTTCCAATTTCAGCAACAACATCCATATCAACCGATGAAAGCTGTCCCTTAATTGTTCCTAAGTACTGTGTTGTTGAACTTCTTCTTACTGATGAGAACCAGAATTGTGAAGACAATTTTGAAATAATTGGTTCAATAGTAAGATATGGAATACAGAAGTTCATCATACCCTCTTCATCACCGACTTTTGTATCAAGTGTTACAAGTACAACCATTTCGGTTGGTGGTACAATCTGTGCGAACTGAGGATTTGTTTCAATCTGAGCAAAACGAGGTCTCAAATCAATTACCTGAGTCCAGGCTTCACGCATATTTGCAAGAATACGTACAATAACACCTTCCATTACTTCCTGTTCAATATCAGTAAGATCACGGTTTTTATTACCAGTTGTAGCACCACGACCACCGAACAAACGGTCAATCATACAGAAAGTAATTGCAGGGTCAATCTCAAGAACCGCATTACCTTTTAATGGGTCCATATTAATTACGGCAAGAGTTGTAGGAGTTGGAATAGAACGAATAAATTCCTCATATGTAAGCTGATCTACAGAAGCAACATGTACATGAACGAGAGAACGAAGCTGAGCCGACAAAGATGTTGTAGTTAAACGGGCAAAGGTCTCATGCATATTTGAGACCGTACGCAACTGTTCCTTAGAGAATTTATCAGGACGTTTGAAATCGTAGATTTTAATTTTTTTAGTATTATTAACCGGCTTAAATTCATCGGCATCGTTACTACCATTATTGATAGCACTCAGCAGCTGGTCAATTTCATCCTGAGAAAGAACTTCGTTCATTCTTTTTCCACCTTAAATTAATTAACTTTATATAATGTAATTAATTATACCCTTTTATTATTAGTTCTGTTCAATTACATCCAACTGATCAAAACTAATTTCACGAATTTTGGAATTACTTAATACTTTATCATTAATTCCATTTCTTATTTCCATTTTTAACCGATCTTCATTGTTAGGATTTCTTAAATCAACTGAACTCTTAGATCTGAAATACTGACGGAGATAGTCTCTTAATTCAACTGAACGCTGATTAATTTCAGTTGCAGCAGTTTTGTCATCCTGTTTATATCCAAGGAAAACATTAACGCGAACAGTTGCAGGAATATCATCTGAAGTTGTTGTCTGAATAACACCAATAGATTTATACCAGTCATAAATTTCTTTTTTACCAGTATATTCTTCTGTTGCTGAAACAACCTGAACCTGTTTTGTGCTGTTTTTATTTACGATAAGAACTGTTACCAATGAAATAACTACAATTACAATGATTGCGGCAATTGCAATAATAATCCATTTGAGGAAACCTGTTATAAGACCACCAATTCCCCTCTTTTTAGAAGGTGCTACTGAACTATCGCTGTCATTCAACAAGCTTTCTTCATCATCTGCCATTTTCCCCTCCAGCAAATTTGTAATATTTTAACATTAAAAATGTCCTTCGTCTAGAATTATAATATCTACACGCCGGTTATAAGCTCTGCCTTCTGCAGTATCATTGCTAAATTTAGGTCTGGTATCTGCATATCCAGCAACAGAAAAACTTTCTTCCCTTACTCCATAATCGGCAAGATAATGCAAAACATTAATAGAACGAGCAGCAGACAATTCCCAGTTACTGATAAATTCAGATTCCTCTGAAACAGGAACATTATCTGTATGCCCTTCAATTCTAAATCTCTTTCCTGAAACTTCAGGTGCTCTGAAAAACTCTGACAACCTGAGCAAAGTTTCACGAGTTTCATTAATATTTAATTCTGCACTTCCTTCTTCAAAGAAATTATCAGACATTAAAGTAATAATCAGACCTCTTTCATCACTGGTAATAGTGATTTTATTCGAGTTAATCTCTGGAGCAAGCAAACTTACAGCCTTTTTCTTTGCAAGACCAAGAGATTTTCCTTTTTCTAAAGATGGCAAAGAGTTGATACTGTTACCTAAATCAGAAAGTCTTCCGGCAGACAATGACATACCGCCATTAACTGTTTCAGTTTCCTGCATCTGAAGACTCTGTGTAATAGTAGCCAACTGAGTTACATCTACTTCTGAAGGGTTATAAAGCATAACGAAGAAACACAGCATAAGGGTGATCATATCACCATAGGTACCTTGCCAGGCGTTGGATGGTTTCTCTGGTTCTTTAGCTTTCTTTGCCATAAATCAATCCTTCTTTCTATAATACAAACTAAATAAGATTGTATATCCTTATATAAAACTTACTGATATCCTGCAGTAAATTAATTAGTCTTTCAAAACATCAGCTTCAATTGCTTTTCTTGTTGCTGGATCAAGATAAGTAAGAAGCTTCTGAGCCATAATACGAGGGTTTTCACCTGCCTGAATAGCAAGTACACCTTCAATTACCATTTCTTTAGCACGCATTTCACGGGCATTGTGTGCAAGCAATTTTGTAGAGAATGGAGAAATCAACCAGTTGGCCATCATAGAACCGTACAAAGTTGTAATCAAGGCAACGGCCATGTTAGGACCGAGGGCTGATTTATCTTCAAGGTTACGAAGCATACCAATAAGACCTACTACAGTACCCATCATACCAAAACCTGGAGCAAAACCTGCCCAAACGTTGATTGTACTGATCCATTCCATGTGACGTGCTTCACACTGGTTCATTTCATTTTCCATAATGGCACGAATAATATTTCCATCAGTACCATCTACTACAAGACGCAAACCTGTTTTCATAAAAGGGTCATCAAGGTCATCAAGTCCATCTTCAAGAGCAAGAATACCTTCACGACGAGCCTTTTCAGAAAGTGCCTGCATATTAATTACAATATTTTTTTCACCAAAATCAGGAACTTTAAAAGCTCTTCCCATAATCTTGAAAAGACCAAGAGCTTTTTTTAGAGGGGCTGCAATAAACATTGCAAAATAAGAACCACCTACAGTCATAAAAACAGAAGGGATATCAATAATACCACCCAATGAACCACCAGATGTCATTACCGACATGACAATCATGGCTGCACCACCAATAAGACCAATTATTGTAGCAAAATCCATTACAAGACCTCTTGTTTATCTATACCAAGCTTTTTACGATATGAGATTATTTTTTCGATAATTTCTTCGGGGGAATTTTTGACAATGATTTTTTTTCCAGACAACATTGTTAATGTTAAATCAGGAGTAGTTTCCATACTTTCAATCATGTGCGGATTCACCCAATATTTTTTCCCATCTAACCGCAATACATCAATCATTAGTATATAACCAACTTTTTATATGTATGTATGGCATATTTAAAATACACCATATTTAATTATAAACATCTTTTATAAGAATTCAATAATTATCTTTTACAAAAACTATTAAATTCTTGAATTTAATAACAAAATTATATGTATAATTTTCCGTTATGGACTTTTTTTTATACATTTTTCTTTTATAATTATAATTAATCGGTATTTGAGGTAATTATGAACGAGAATAATCCATACATTTATGTAATCGAAGACGAAGAATCACTTTCTAAGCTGATTTGTTTATATCTTTCTAAATCTGACATGACACCAAGACCTTTTGCTTCTGCTGAACTTGCTATTGAAGCACTTAAGACTGATACACAGCCAGATCTTATTATTCTTGATTTAAATTTGCCAGGCATGCCGGGATTTAAATTCCTTGAGTTTTATAGAGAGAATTATGATAAAAATACTCCTGTAATGATTGCTTCTGCCAGAGATGCAGATGAAGATATTATTCAGGGATTAAATATTGGAGCTGATGAGTTTGTCACAAAACCTTTTTCTCCAAGCGTTCTTGTTGCACGCGTAAAGGCTAATTTAAGAAGACAGACAATTGCCAGTGCCATGGCAGAAGAATCTTTTATTTTTAATGATTTCACTCTCCTTCTTAACAGCTGTGTTCTTAAAAAAGGAAGCAAAAAAATTCCTTTATCAACAAAAGAATATGAAGTTCTTGAATATCTTTTAAAACATGCAGGAGAAATTCTTTCTCCAGAAAAAATTTATTCAGATGTATGGAATGTTCAATACGGTGATATTACAGCAGTTGCCGTTTACATCCAGAGACTTCGCAAAAAACTTGGCAGAACTCCTGACAACAAAGATTATATCCTTACAGAATTTGGCAAAGGATATATTTTTGATAAAAGCCAGATTAACAGTAAATAACTTTTTCAAAATAACAGAAAAATGAAACTAAAAACACAATTTTATTATCTTATTACTGTACTTATTTTACTTCCTCTAATCAGTGCTTCATTCATTTTCTTTCAGAATTATATGAAAAATCCACGGCACCTTTTATTAAAAGGTACTGCGGAAATTGAAAAAATAAAACCTGAAGAGCTTCAGTCTTCTGAATCACAAACTTTAGGTGAATACATCAGAAACTTTCCGCCAGAAACAGGAATTGCCATTTGTAATCACAACATGGTAGTACTTTTTTCAAACATGCAAGAAATCAGTGTTAATTCAATTGCCAATGAAAGTTTTCTTCAGCAGATTATTATTGATTCCTCAAATAAATACTGGTATCAGATAACCAACCGCAGTTTTGGAGAACAGGATTTTTATATCCTGAACAGAATTCCTAATCATATTCAGCGGCCACAACCAAAAATAAAAATAGTTCATTTTTTCTTTTTTACCGTACTTATCCTTACAATAACACTTTTTATTATTATTCTTTTAATTTTCCGTTCAATTTCACATTCAATTACTTATCTTAAAAATTACACAGAGGAAATTGCATCTGGAAAATATGAAGAAAATACAGAACCAAAACCAGTTCATATGGGAAATGAAATTATTGCTATTGCAGACAGTATTGAAAAAGTCCGTATTTCTTTAATGGAAGCCCAAAATCAAAAGAATAAATTTATTATGGGTATAAGTCACGACCTTAGAACACCGGTTGCAATCGTCAAAGGATATACAGAAGCTATCAAAGACGGCATAATTTCTGATCCTGATGAAGTGGCGCAGACTTTTGATTTAATTATTGGAAAAACAAATCAACTGGAGCGAATGGTTGATACTCTTATTAATTTTGTCAAACTTAATAATATTGAAAACCGTGAAAATCTTGTGTGCCAGTCCATTACAAAAATTATTTATAAATTTGCAGAAGATTCTGTTGCTACGGGAAGTGTTTTCAAAAGAAATATCACTGCAGATATCGAACTGGATAAAGATTATTTAACTCCTCTGAACAAAGATCTGGCAGAGCGTGCTTTCCAGAATATTTTCGGCAATGCTTTGCGTTACACAAAAGAAGATGATTCTATTATTATTTCTGCCTACGAAGAAAACAAAAAGATTTATTTTTCAATTTCCGATACAGGCTGTGGAATTTCCGAAGAAGATATGCCAAACATTTTTGAGCTTTTCTACCGTGCAACTTCCTCTCGCCGGGAAGAAGGAATGGGTATTGGACTTTCTGTTGTAAAAAACATTCTTGATAATCACGGCTGGTCAATTGATGTTAAATCTAAAGTAAACGAAGGAAGTACTTTTACAATCACTATTCCAATTGAATGTGAAGATGAATTAATCAGATAATTTCTTCCAGTAATCTGTTTAAAAATAGTATTCCCTCTGAATTTAATGAATAATTATCATTTTCTATATTCATTAATCCGTCTGTATGCCATTTCTGGAACACTTTTAAAACTTTTGAATCAACAGAATTTCCAAAAGTTTTTTCATAATCAGTAAGCTTTATTCCGGACAGTTTTCTAAAGCCCATCATAAAATATTCAAATTTAGAGGTCTCTCTGGTAACAGATTCAACACTTTGAACTGAATTAATATCCGCTTCATTTATTGTTTCGGAATTCCAGAAATTTATGTAGGCAGCAATATCGTTTTTATTTGAAAATCTTTCTGCAGAACCATCGTTTTTGTAAAAAGTTCCAGTTCCACCAGCTCCAAAACCAAAATAATCCTGATGATTCCAATAAGTCAAATTATGAGTACATTCAAACCCCGGTTTACAGAAATTTGAAACTTCATAATGCACATAACCATTTTGTAATAAAATTTCCCGACCTTTCATCCAAAGTTCATCGGAAAAATCATAATCATAATCAATTTCACCTTTTTTCAAAGACTGTCGCAGCGGAGTGCCTTCCTCTATTGTCAAAGAATACATAGAAATATGATCTGGATTTACTGAAATAACTTCCTCTAAACATTTATAAAAATTTTCTTCAGTTTCCCCAGGTAAACCGCTGATTAAATCTACAGAAATTTTTCCTTTCCAGAATTTACTGAACAATTCCAAGGCGTTAAGATTTTCTTTTCTGCCTGCACGACGATTCAGTTTTTTTAGAATATTATCGTTCATTGACTGAATGCCACAGGAAATTCTATTAATTCCAATCTGTTCATAATTTTTCAATAATTGCTCTGTAACATCATCAGGATTAACTTCTATTGTAATTTCACAATCAGATTTAAAATTAAGTTTATTTTTAAGATGATTAATAATTATTTGAATATTCTGCCACGGAACAAGACTTGGTGTTCCACCACCGATATAAACTGACTTCACGGTTATTTCTTTATTATATTTAGAAATACGATAATCAATTTCGTTTAATAATGCAGGAAAATAGTACTGAATTTGCTGACAGTCTTTTTCTACCGGTTTACTGAAAAAATCACAATATGAGCATTTAGAAAGACAAAAAGGAATATGAATATAAATAGAAATTTCATTCATAAAAAACTGTAAAGGAAACTAATAAATTTTAATTGAACTGAATGGGAAATAACAGAACAGAGCTTTTCCTTCAATTCGGTCAGTTGAAACTGGTCCCCACAAACGAGAATCTGAAGAAGACTTTCTTTCATCACCTAATACAAAATACTGTCCAGGTCCAAGAACCATTTCTTCAAATGAACCTTTAACGGCAAGTTCACTATCCCATCCGCTTGGAGCAGCAATAAAAGTTACATTGTATGTTTTTTCAATAACTTCAAATTCTGTAAGGAAATGACGCTGTGATGCAGGCTTTATGTAAAGAACATAATCGCGCATGTAAATTGGATCACCAGGCATACCAAATACACGTCTGAAAGAAGCTTTTGATCCAGGAATTTCTTTATTTTCGTATAATTGAATCTGCTGAGCAGTCCAGAAAGCAACGAATCTTTTTGAAACATTCTGCCAGATTGAAAGCTTTTTCTCTATCTGAGGTTTAACAAGAACAACATCTCCTCTTTCAGGATTCTTATCTAATGGGGTTACAAATACTGCGGCATTTTCTGGCAAATCTGGACTCATAGAGTTAGAAATCTGACGGACAGGGAAAATCAAAAAATCAATACAGAGATTTACAAGAATATAAACAATAGTAAGGTGAAGAATAATTAAAACTGCCTGCTTCTGCTTTTGTTTTCTAAGAGAATAGGAATACTCAAATAATTTATGATTCATGTATTTACTCCACCTTTTTTCTTTAAAATACCATAAAGAAACGGGTCTTACAATAAGTTTTTACGGTTGAAAACTTGAAACAGGCATTATTATATCTTATATTATATAAGATATGGCAGAAGGTAGAAAAATTATTGCTGAAAATAGAAAAGTTCGCTTTGACTACTTTATTGAAGAAACCTACGAGTGCGGAGTTGTACTTGAAGGTACTGAAGTAAAATCTGTTAAGAACGGAAACATCTCTTTTCCTGACAGTTTTGCTGAAATTCAAAACGGTGAAGTATGGTTAAAGAATTTTCACATTTCAGAATATACTTTTTCTTCAATTTTCAACCATGATCCAGACAGACCAAAAAAACTCCTTCTTCATCGTGACGAAATTAAAAAATTAACAAGAAAAGTTGATGAAAAAGGTTACACTTTGGCTCCTGTGGAGTTTTATTTAGTGAATGGAAGACTGAAAGTTTCACTGGCAGTCTGTAAGGGAAAGAAACAGTACGATAAACGTGCTACAATAAAAGATAGAGATTTAAACCGTGAACTTCAGAGAGAGTTCTCTACAAAACTTCGCGGGTAGAATCAACGGAAAGGTTTATAAGTGAAATTTAATTTGAAATTTTTATACATTTCAATTTTTCTCTTAATTTCTTCTTCAGCTGTTTTTGCACAGAACGCTGGTAAACAGACAATTGATTACTATGGTCTTGTTTCAAACGAAATAGATACCAATATGTCTAAAATGACCAGTGACCTTTATTACACACAGCTTAGAGAAATCAACAGCTTTACAATCAATGATAAGCGTGAAACTCCATTCCTTACCGACATTCCATCGTCTTCTGTTCTTGATAAAGAAAATCTTTCTTTTTACACAATCATCAGTAAAAATGATGAAAATAAATGGACAGCCTGTCTTACTCTTGTAGACAACAATACAAATACAATCCGTACAGAAGCAAAAGAATACGACTCTTTCTATAAGATTCTTATGGAACCAAAAGCAACTTTACAGACTTCTCTTAAAAATCTTATTGAAAATAAAACTGAAGAAACTGAAACTTCTAAAAACAGCAATAAAAATACCGCTGCAGAAAACGGTTCTATGATAACAACAGAATTTCTTTCTGGTGACTGGTCTGGCGAAGACAATATCGACAAAATTATTATTATGCGCGGTGGTCGCGGATTCGTAACATTCTCCAACGGGGCTACAATGTCTATCGAGATTGCCGGTACAAAAGCTGATGATACAACTTACATTACAATTTCCGGTAAAGGTAAGCCAAATGCTTCTTACTTTACAGAAATTAATCGTCAGGCCGCATTAAAAGCAGCAGTTACAGCAGAACCTATAAAATGGGAATTCATTCTTCTTAATGACAACACCCTTTCAGGCTTAAAACACACTTTGGCAGAAGCAAACGGTGACATTGTTCCTGGAACTTTTGATTCTGTCTGGAAAAGAAAGAACTAAAGAGTTATTGCTCCCTGCCGTAAAACTTTCACTTCACCCTTTTCAACTTTCACAATTGTAGAAGGTAATGAATCTCCTGTATCACCATTTAAAACTATTAAATCAACTTCAGAAGAAAACTCGTCAATTATTTCTTTTTCGGTAGTTAACACAGGATAACCGGAACGGTTAACACTTGTTGAATAAACAGGAGCTTCGCAGTTTTTTATGATTTCTCTAAGCCATCCGTCGCCTGGACATCTGAAAGCAGTTGTAATTTCTTTTTCGGCAGTAGAAAAACGTTTATCTTTTACGATTATTGTTAATGGACCTGGCCAGTAGGATAAAAGACTTACGGGAATTTCATCATCCGTATATTTTTTTAATTCTTCGGGAGATGAAATTAACTGAATCATAGGTTTTGATTCTTCCCGGCCTTTTATTAAGCGAATTTTTGAATCGGTGTCAGTATTTTCAGAAACAATACCAGAAAAACCATATACTGTATCTGTTGGTAATATAAGGATTTTTCCGTTTTTTAAGTATTCAGTACAAAGGTTAATTGAATTATTATCAGACTTGTGGCAAATCATAAACAGGAATTCCAGCTATCATTTTATTCTTTTCTTTTCTGAAACTAATATTACCATTTCTTACATCAAGAATAAACATAATTACAAAAGTTAAAAGACTAATGATTAAAGCAGAAATTTTACAGAATTTTTCAGAAACAAATTCAACATCTGAATGAAAAAATACTGTTCCTGTATCATACAAAGTTGTCTGAGCTGGTTTAAGACCATTGATTTTTACAAGTTTTTCACCATCACGAACGTAATCAAGTTTTCTTGCATAAGCAGCAATCATAGCACTGTCAGAAGCTAAAGCAGATCTTTCCATTTCCAGTTCATTATTTATTTTCTGAATTTCAGTTTTCTGTTTATAAACAATTCTTTTCTGTTCTTCCATCTGCTTGTAACATTTAATTCCATTCTGACCAACGGTCATGGAAAGACTAACATATACTAATGTACCTAAAAATATAACCAATAAATACTTTGCACGATTCATAGATACTTACTTTATCGGATTTATTTTCTGTTTTCTGAAATCAAAAAGTGTGATATAATTAAAAAAATGAATTTAATAAGAAAAGAGTGTTATTTTAACCCTCTTCTACCGATAATTTAATGAAAATTATTTTTCTTTTTAAATTTATAAACGAGAGGAAACAGAATAGATGAATAATTCACCAGACAATACTAATGAACTTGACAGTTACGGAGTTTGGGTAAAAAACGACAAAAAAGATTTGCCTGCAGATGAAAGCCTCGATATTTTTGATGCTGACTTAGGATCTGATGATTTAGATTTAAGTGCATTGGATATTCCAGACATGACTGAAACAAACGATGCTCCACTTACCGACACAGGAGCAGATGCTGCAGAAGATATTTTTTCTGATGCTGATTTTTCTGACATGTTCAAAGATGAACCTTCAGACACAGTTGTTGATTCTGCTGCAGACGATGTTACTCTTTCAGTGGACGAACTGGAAAATCTTACAAACACAGAAGATATTTCAGTAGAAAACTTTACCGAAGACGCTCCTGTTGATGAATCTTCATTTGAAGAAGTTTCCTTTGATGACTTTGATACATCATCTGACAGTTCTGATTCTAACGTAGAAGAAGAAATTTCTCTTGATGACTTTATGGACGAAGGTTTCTCTGATGTTTCAGTTTCTGCCGGAAATAATGGTTATGAACCAGGAATGAATCCTGCTGAAAATCAGGGTTCTGAAGAAGTTTCACTTGATGACTTCCTTGATGGTGATGATTTTGGATTAAGTGATTCTGCTCCTAAAAAAGAAGAAGAAACTATCGTTGATGAAAAACCTCTTGATATGAATATTACTTTTGATAATTCAGCTGATACTCTCGCAACTGAAGATAATCTTTCATATCAGAACTACAATATGGATGATGATGACGATGACTTTGTAGAAACTACAAGCACTTCTGATTCTGGTGAAGAAGAATCTCATACTGTTTCTGCTGACTCTTTTGAATCTGAAGAAGTTGATCTTTCTGACTTTGGTATTGATGCCAATGCAGAAGAGACACCTATTACACAGGACGTTGAAGAAGCAAAGAAAAAGGATCTGGTTGTAGATTACGACCTTTCTGTAGGAAATGAAAACACCGCTTCTGCTCCAGTTGTAAACGAAATTAAAGAAACTGAAGAAGATGAATCCATTGAAGAAATCGAAGACATTGTTGAAGAAGAAGTTACAGAAGCACCTGCAGAACCAGTTTCTGCAGTAAGTAATTCACTCCTTGAACAGATTGTTGCTGATCTTTCAAGCTTAAAGAATGAAATCAATCTTCTTAAAACAAATCTTGATGAACTTAAAGCTAAGGAAGCTGCTGCTCCAGTAGTTGAAGAAACAATAACTGAAGAACCAGCAATCGAAGAAACAGTTGCAGAAGAATCTATTATTGAACAGACTGTTGCTGAAGAAACTCCAGTTGAAACATCTGAAGAAATTTCAGAAGAACCAGTTATTGACGAAACAACTGATTTTGATGCACTTGATATTCCAGAAAATAAAGAAGAAGCAGGCGGTTTCTTCAGTGCAATGCTGGACGAAGATGATACAATTGCTCTTTCTACAGATGAGCTTTTGAACATTATGGATACTGCTTCTTTTGAACCAGTTCCTGCTGAATTTGATATTACACAGGATGACATTCCTGCTCAGATTGATTTACCTGCTGAAACAACTTCACCAGAAGAAATCACTTATGATTTTGGTGATGAAAATCTTGAAGAACCAAATCTTGATGACATTAACATTGAAGCAGATATGGAAGACGACCTTCCTGAAGAAATCTCAATTCCTGTTGAAGATGATATCCTTGTAGAATCTTCAACTTCTGACTTCATGGATTCAATTCAGGATACAACAGAGGAAAATGATAACACTGCTGCTATTGCAGGAGCTGTAATCGGAACTGCCGCAGTTGCCGCTGGTGCTGCATACGTTGCTTCTACCCTCTCTGAAGATGAACCTGTTATCGAAGACACTATCGTTGAAGAATCAGTTACTGAAGAACCTGTTATTGAAGACACAATCGTTGAAGAAACAATTTCTGAAGAACCTGTTATCGAAGATACAATCGTTGAAGAATCAGTTACTGAAGAACCTGTTATTGAAGATACAATCGTTGAAGAAACAGTTACTGAAGAACCTGTTATTGAAGAACCTGTTATTGAAGACACATTTGATACAGAAAACTTCTTTGATGAAATTACTGAAACTCCTGCAGAAGAAACAATTGTTGAAGAAACTTCTACAGAAGAACCTGTTATTGATGATGATTTCTTCTCTGTTGATGATTCTGAACCAACCGTTGAAGAAACAATTACTGAAGAATCTATAGAAGAGACTGTAATTGAAGAACCTGTTGTAGAAGAAACAATCGAAACAAGTAACTTCTTTGAAGATACAGTTGAAACTCCTGCAGAAGAAACAATTGTAGAAGATAACTTCTTCTCTGTTGATGATTCTGAACCTGCCGTTGAAGAAACAATTACTGAAGAATCTGTAGAAGAGACTGTAATTGAAGAACCTGTTGTTGAAGAAACAATTACTGAAGAATCATCTACTGATACTATTTTTGATGATGCCTTTGAAAGTGTTGATACTACTTCAGATGATGATAATTTTGATACAATTTTTGATTCCGTTGAAGAAGTTACAACAACAGAAACAATTGCTGAAGATACAGAAAGTGAAACAATGTCTGAAACTACAGAAGCTTTCGATGACTGGTTTGATACAGTTGACGGACCTGTAGAAGAAGAAACAACAGAAACAGACACTCCTGCTGAATCTGATGATTTTGCCAGTGTTGAAGAAGATTTCAACAATTTTGAATCATCTGAAGAAGAAAACAATGATGCAACAATTGCAGCTGCAACTCTTGCCGGTGCCGCTGTTGCTGGTGCAGCAGTTACAGCCGCTGTTCTTTCAGACAATGATTCAACTGAAGAAGTTGTAATCGAAGAAGAACCTGTTGTTGAAGAACCAGTTATGTCTGAGTTTGGCGAAGAAACAGCTATTTCTGAAGATGAACTTGATGAAACAGTAATTGATGATTTTGCGGCAGAAGAAAACAACGCTATTTCTGAAAGTAATATTGATTACCTCACTCAGGATGAAAAAGTAGAAATTACTGAAGAAGATAACGATACAGAAATCAATAAAGAACTTAAGAAAGATATTAAATCTGTGCTTCTTTATATGGATCAGTTATTGGAAAATCTTCCAGATGACAAAATCCGTGAATTCGCTAATTCTAAAGAATTTGATACATACAAAAAATTATTCTCTGAATTGGGATTAAACTAATCATGGGTTTTCTGGATAGAGCTAATGAAAAACGTGCGGAAATTGCTTCGGCAGTTTCCGCTCCCACAAACAACAGCAATATAAGTTTCTTTTCTTTTACAAAAAAATATGGACTTAATTGCTGTTGTTCTTTTTCTAAAAAAGCCAATCATTTTTACATTACAAACAGTATTGGTTTTGACGGGGATTCAATTTTAAAATCTTATTCTACAGATGATTTCTGGAATGGAGCGATTCTTCCAGAAGATAGAATCATTACCTATACACAGGCTGATACAAATCTCAATAGTTTTAAACAGTTTTTTTCTGACACACTTTTATTTGATTTAGAAAGTTTAACCATTTTAAAGACTTCAAAAAATACTAGTCTTTTTGTTTTAAATATTTCTGACAAGGTTGATACCACTACTCTTGCAACAGATTTCAA
>JAKSTK010000119.1 GCA_024402615.1 Treponema sp. | reverse complement strand
TGTTGCAACAGTAGTACGAGAGTTTTTACTAGCTCCAGCCATTATGTGCCTCCAAATCGAATATTCGTATCAAATATAATACTGAGATAGAGTGTTAGTGTCAATAATGGAACTTATTAAAAACTTCTTGTTTAATTGACATAAATAATTCATTTTGATATTATAACAAAAGTTAACTAATTTTTTTGGGGGTCTCCAATTGGCAGGCAAAAATTCATCTGCAGAAAAAAGACACGCACAGAGCGAAGTTCGTAGACTTCATAATAAAGCTATTAAAAGCACATGTAAAACTTATGCTAAACAGTTTGTAGAAGCTGTTCAGGCAAAAGATCAGAAACTTGCTGAAGAAAGATATATCAAACTTCAGAAAGAACTCGACAGTGCTCGTAGCAAGGGCGTATTGACTAGAAATGCAGTTTCACGCAAGAAGTCAAGAATGATGAATCTTTTTAATGCAACATTTGCATCAGCAAAATAACTTTTAAAAAGAGTTATCTTTTGGAATCCAGTTGAAGTTTTCTTCAACTGGTTTTTTTTTGAAATCAAATATTTAAAAAAGGTAAAAAATATGTCAAAAAATAAAATTACAAAAAACGATTTAGTTGATGAAGTTTACAAAAGCAATGATTTTGATCGTCACACTGTACAGGTAGTTGTAGACAGTCTGATTAATGAATTAAGAAAATCAATGGAAACTGGTGCAACTATTGAATTACGTGGTTTTGGAACTTTTGAAGCCAGATTAAGAAAAGGTCGTAAGGGTGCAAGAAATCCTAAAACAGGTGAAAAACTTACTGTTGAACCACATTATGTAGCAGCTTTCAGAGCTGGACAGACCTTAAAAGAAAAGTTGTGGACTCTGAAAAAAACAGATGAAAAATAAAAAAGAAAGCAAACATAATAAACTTTCACTAAAAAGTATCCTTGTTGATTCTGCTTTATTGCTTACAGGGGTACTTTTCTTTATTTTATCTAATCCAAATTTCATATTTTCTAAAGGACTGGGAATTCTTTCCTGGTTTGCATATATTCCCGTTTTTTTATTAGTAAGTCGATGTTCTATTAAATCAGTATGGGGTTATGGTGCCTTGTACGGTGGTTTATCTTATTGCGGCTATGTTTACTGGCTGACAAATTATTCACCAGCCGGACTAATTGCTATTGTCGCATACTTTGCAGTTTTGTATTCACTGCTTTTTATTTGTCTGAAAGCAGGAGATTTGATTTGCGGAAAAAATGGCTGGATTATCCAATGGCTTATTCTTACAGGTTTTGATTATTTACGAACTCTTGGATTTGTAGGTTTTAATTACGGAATTCTTGCCTATACACAATGGCAGTTTATACATTTAATTCAGATTTGTAATGTGATTGGTATTTTTGGATTGAATAGTATTTTAATCTTTTGTTCAGCTATTTTTTATAATTTTATTCAGAGAATTGTTGATAGAAAAGAAACTGTTTTGAAGTTTGAAAGTAATCATACTCTTTATGAGAATAAAAGTCATATTTCTTATGTAAATAATTTTGAATCTGCTATGAAAATGACTTCACAGAAAGATAATCTCATAGCACTTGCTGTTATTGTTGTTGTTTTGTGTGGAAGTTTGATTTATGGTTTTGTTTCAGTAAAAGAATCGGTTGATGAGCCTTTTATTACGGTGGGTGCTGTTCAACATAACGAAAATCCAAAAGATAATGGAATTGAAGTATACAGACAGAATGCAGAGGAATTAATGAGAATAACAACAGAAATGCTTTATAAAGAGCCTTCTGTTGAACTGGTTGTATGGCCGGAAACCGCAATTGTTCCTGCAATTGTATATCAATTTAATACACATAGAGATGAAGGTCGTTACGGACTTGTTTCTTCTGTGCTGGAATATGTAAAAGATAGAAAACCTGCTTTTGTAATTGGTAATGGTCATATCGTAGTTAATAAATCTAAAACTGCAAAAATCAATTATAATTCGGCTTTGTTCTTTAATGATAAAAATAAACTTTTTCCGCCAGAACCTGAAATTTATTCAAAGAATCATCTTGTTCCTTTTACAGAATATTTTCCGTATGAAAAGAATTTTCCAGAATTATATAAGATTCTTTCTGCCAATAATATGATGTGGACTCCTGGAAATAATCTGGAAGTTTTTGAATGTAATTCTCTGAAATTTTCTACACCAATTTGTTTTGAAGATACTTTTCCTGATATCTGCCGTAAAATGTATAAAAAAGGTGCAAGAGCTTTTGTAAACCTTTCAAATGATGCATGGTCGGAAAGTGAAGCTTGTCAGTACCAGCATTTATCAATGGCTGTGTTTAGGAGTGCAGAAAATAAAATTCCTTCTGTAAGAAGTACAACTTCCGGACAGACTTGTATAATTAATCAATA
This sequence comes from Treponema sp., assembly GCA_024402615.1. Lineage (GTDB taxonomy): Bacteria > Spirochaetota > Spirochaetia > Treponematales > Treponemataceae > Treponema_D. Next base: position 2,920 of record JAKSTK010000119.1, on the reverse strand, counting down.
TGGGAAAGTAATAGAAGAAGCAAAACCTTTTGAAAAAACATATGTAACAGGAAAGCTTCAGATAGTTCGGGAAGACAGAAAACCAACAGTTTATAATGTTACTGGAGATGTATTTCCTATAGCAGCAATTATTTCTGCAGTACTTATGTTGATAATCCATTCTATTCAATGTATAATTAAAAAATCTACTAAGAACGGAAAATAAAAATGGCAGAAAAAAACGAGAGCAAAAAAAATATTACTGTATTTGGAAAAGAAACTGAATTTGAAGGAAATCTTGAATTTACAGACAGACTTGTTATTACTGGTAAATTTACAGGAAAAATTAATGCTCCAAAGGGTGATCTTGAAATTGCCAAGAATGCTGTTTGTAATGTAGAAAGTATTGAAACTTCATCTATTGTTATTTCTGGAACAGTAAAAGGTGATATGAAAGCCAGTGAAAGAGTAGAAATCTGTTCTGGAAGTTTTGTTGACAGCAATATTGAAACTGCAAGATTTAGAATTGCAAATAATGTAGAATATAACGGCCAGGTTTCAATGATAGATAAAGAACCTGAAGTAGATTTATTTTCTGTAGCTTCATCAGAGTTTAAGCAGTCAATGCTTATTCACTCAGATGTAGTAAAATAGTCATTGACAGATAAACAGAATTAGCGTAATAATTAAATAACAACAATAAACAAGTCTTTTAGCGGGTTTTCGCGAATATAAATCATAAATCATTTTTTAATATATATAATTTTATAATCTTATTTTTATTTGAATGGAGTAAAACTCAATGTCACCATTAAGAAGGCGTCGCAATGATGCTGAAACTGTGTCTCCAGAAGTAACAGAGACAAATCAGGCTGAACTGGACTTTAATTCAGCCGCAGAAGGTTCTACTGAAAACTCAAATGCAGCAGAGGGAAGTGCAGATACTCAGGAAGTAAAATCTGCTGAAGTTTCTGAAACTGTACCTGAAGCTGACTCAGAAACTACAGGCTCAACTTCCAGTGAAGATACAAATACTGGTTCTGAAAATGCTGAACCTGCTAAAGTTGTAATTAAGAAAAAGAGAATTGTGAAAAAATCAGAAGATGGAGAAGCTGCTTCTGAAGAACGCTCACAAAATACTTTTAAGAAAAACCCTCAAAATAATAATCAGAGATTTCAGAAAAAAGGACCTGTTGCTAAAAAGCCTTATGCAACCCGCAGTTATCCAACTCCAAGCGGAGAAGTAGCGGAATCAATTGCTGCTGCTGAAGCCGCTGCCGCTGCAAATCCTGCAGAAGACAATTCAAATAAACCTAGACTTTTAATTAATGATTTGACAATTAAATCTATGCCAGAACTTCGTGAACTGGCAATGCAGTATGGATTTACTGCAGATGATCTTGCTCCAATGAAAAAGCAGGATCTGATTTTTGTTATTCTTAAAGCTCATACAGAACACGGTGGAATTATTTTTGCTTCTGGTGCTTTGGAAATCCTTCCTGACGGATATGGTTTCCTTCGTTCTCCACAGAACTCATATTTACCAGGGCCTGATGATATTTATATTTCACCAAGTCAGATTCGTTTGTTCAACCTTAAAACTGGCGATACAGTTTACGGACAGACCCGTTCACCAAAAGAAGGAGAACGTTTCTTTGCTTTGCTGCGTATTGAATCTGTAAACTTTGATGAGCCTCGTATTGCACAGACTCGTGTTCCATTTGAAAATCTTACACCTTTATATCCAGATGAAAAACTTCGTTTGGAAACGGTTTCAACAGAAGTTTCTACTCGTATTATTGATTTGTTTGCACCTATTGGAAAAGGTCAGCGTCTTTTAATTGTAGCACCACCAAAAGCAGGTAAAACAATTTTGATGCAGAAAGTTGCTAATGCCATTACAACTAATAATCCTGAAGTTTATTTAATTGTATTGCTGATTGATGAACGTCCAGAAGAAGTTACAGAAATGGAAAGAGCAATTAAAGGTGAAGTTATTTCTTCTACTTTTGATGAACAGGCTACTCGTCATGTTCAGGTTGCAGAAATGGTTCTGGAAAAAGCAAAACGTCTTGTTGAACACAAACGTGATGTTGTAATCCTTTTGGACTCAATTACCCGTCTTGCTCGTGCTTATAACCAGACAGTTCAGACTTCTGGTAAAGTACTTTCTGGTGGTGTTGATTCTAATGCTTTGTTTAAACCAAAGAGATTCTTTGGTGCTGCTCGTAATGTTGAAGAAGGCGGTTCATTGACAATCATTTCTACTGCTTTAATTGAAACTGGTTCAAGAATGGATGAAGTTATCTTTGAAGAGTTCAAAGGAACTGGTAACTCTGAAATTAACCTTGACCGTAAGCTGGCAGAACGCCGTTTGTTCCCTGCAATCAACATTAAAAAGTCTGGAACACGTAAGGAAGAATTACTGCTTACAGAAGAAGAACTTCAGAAAATCTGGATTCTTCGTAAAGTACTTAATCCAATGGAGGATATTGATATTACAGAGCTTATTCTCCAGCAGATGAAGAAGAGTAAAGATAATTCTGCTTTCCTTGCAAATATGAATACAGGAACAGCTGGAATTCAGGATTAATTACATTAAAAATTAATAATTATCTAGAGAACCCGAATGTTATCTATTGAATAATGTTCGGGTTTTTGTATATAATAGACGAACAAATATCTTGTGATATTATTTATTTGTTGACAGTGGCGAAATGATAGAAGCTCTGAGAAATCAGTTCAAGCTAGAGGCTGCTGGGCGTAATATCGGGCAAGAACATAGGAGTTATACAAATGAAAAAGGGAATTCACCCAAACTACAAACTTACAAAAATCACATGTGTTTGTGGTAATGTAATCGAAACACGCTCAACAGTTGAAAACATCCACGTTGAAATTTGTTCTGCATGTCACCCATTCTATACTGGTAAACAGAAAT
>JAKSTK010000118.1 GCA_024402615.1 Treponema sp. | reverse complement strand
TTGCAACATCTGGTCTCGAAATGTCACAGAACTCAGAAAGACTTTCTTGGACATCAGAAGAAGTTGATGCTAAATTGGATTGGATTATGTGTAACATCCATGACAACTGTCTCAACACAGCTAAGAGATTCGGTCTTACAGACGGTGAATATGTAAACTACCAGGCTGGTGCTAACATTGCAGGTTTTGTTAAGGTTGCCGATGCAATGATTGCACAGGGATTGGTGTAAGCCTTCGTCAAGGCACGCTGCGCTTAAAGCCTTGACAAAGGCTTTTGACGGGTTATTCAGTTAGAATAAACCCGTCATAATTTAATTTGTTGCTTACATATAAGGCGGGTGTGTAATAAAAAAAACTTTATTGAGTTTGCGCCAGCCTACGGCCGCTCAATAAATTGAGCGAACGGGTAGTAAGTAAAAACTAAAAAGGTGTCCGTGTGGACACCTTTTTTTAACGTTTTTGCTATAGAGGGTAGGCGCAAACATTGCCGCCTAATAAATTAGGCGAGACGGGTTGTATGTAAATGCTAAAAAGGAGTCCACTGGACTCCTTTTTTTAACGCATTTGCTATATTAGTCAGGCTTCGTAAAAGTTGCTGATGCAATGATCGCGCATAATTACAAAAGGGACAGAGTAAACTGTAATTTAGTAATACAATTCACATTCGAAGCTTGTGGCTCTTTCTACTGTGCCTTGAACTGTGTATTTGTTTTCTTCTGCATTGTAGCAGCCTTTGATTTCAAGAACGGCTCCTAAGTGAGCTTCTTTTGAATAGTTGAGGCGGAAGTTTTTTATTTCCTTTGTTCTGAATTCAACTGGCATATAATCTAATGCAAAATTAATGTATTTTGAATTATTTGTATGTCCGTTTGCATCAAGTTCTGAATACAAAACAATATGAGTTCCTAATAATTCCATATTCTCTGGTATTGAGATTTTTCCAGGTTTATAGCCTTCAAAATCTGTAACAAGAGTTGGAATTGGACGGTAAGGGTAGGCCTTTGCAGGGATAAGTTTTTTATTGTTTAAATCAATAATTGTCCAGAGGCTCTGACCAATAATAAGTACTTCTCCGCTTTCTTTATCAGAAATTTCATAATTACGGGTACAGAATGGTCCCTGAGCAGCCGATTCCCAGGTTCTGAGAGAGATAATTTCATCAGCAACAGGCATTTTTTTTACTGTAAATGAAACTCTTGTTACAATAATAACAATTCCTTTTTCCTGTAAAAATGTCCAGGACATTCCTCTCTGAGTAAAATCTTCACCGGCCATATCAGATGTAAATTTAAGAATTTCGGCCCAGCTCATTTTGCAGTCTGGAGTACACTGTGCGAAAGAGATTTTAGTATCCTTATGAAAAGTAAAATCTTCGTCGTGCCATTGTTTCAAATTGATTTCATTCATACTTTTTAACCTCAAGTGCAATTATATTCCTTAAAATAAACTGAATCTAAACCTAAAAATGTTATTTATCAAATTTGAACCATTTAAAATCAAAATTACAGCCTGGAAGGAATACAAAACTTACTTTCTGTTCTCCTGTTACTGGTTTAATTTCGAAAGTTTTTTCTTCGTAATCATCGGTATGAGGGAATTCAATTAATTCTGTAACACTGTTTCCATCTTTATCAAAGAATTTAAGGTTGATAGAGTTGTTCTCCGTATTTGATTTACCACAAATAGTAACTTTAGTTGCCTTATCCTCTGCAAAATTCATGTTATGGAAGTCCAGATTTACATTGTTTCCAATACCTTCTACTGCAGTTTCTGTTTTACAGAATGAATCTCCAACTACATCATTTGCATCCAAAGCTCTGATTTTTGAATATGCCTTAAGTGTTTTATCAAAATAGAAACCGTGGAATTCAAGTGTGTAAGGAAGAACAATAGAAATTGTATGAACACCATATAATCGTTCATCTAAAGTGAAAACGTTTTCAGAGAAAGTGTTGTAAATAGATTCGTGTTTATATGTGAATTTACCAAGACATCTTCCTGTAGAACTTGGTACTCCACCGCCATCTCTGGTTGTTCCGTTTCCAGGAATACCATCCCAGACTTCAACAGGAAGCACTGTGTCAAAGCTGAAAATAGGTAAGTGGATTGAATCGGCTCCGTCATTACCAAAATCAACCTTATCAAAACTTACCCAGCAAGGACCTGTAAATCTGTTTGAAATTCCGCTTTCCAATGAGACAGCCGGTTTTGTTATTCCTTCTTCCCATCTAGACATACGGCAGCCTTCAATAAGTTTATATGGATTAAGTTTAGGATTTCCAACTCCTTCAACTGTAAAGTTTAAATCAGAAATAATTTCATCAAGCTGGCTGCCATTTTTAGCAGTACAACGGAGAATACATTCACCATCACACACCGCCTTAATAAGAGCAGTTTCTGTACCAGTTCCTGTTCCCTGAATGTTTGTAACTTCAATAAAATCAGACGATACACATTCTTTAAGAACTGCATTCCAGTTGATTTCTTTTATACTGGCATTTTCTGGCAGCACTTTAGCAGTTACCTTTACTTCCCGGTTTTCTTTTGTAAGTTTTGTAGAACCTTCACAGATAATTTCTATTTTACGGGTTGGAATAAACTCCTCATCTGCATGAATTGCAAAGTAAGGAGCTGCTTCTACCCAGTTTTTACCATCATATTTAATAGAAACATTTTCTAAATCTTCACTGGCAGCAGTTACAACAAAACTTGGATTTCCGTTTTTAGCCTTTTTTGAACGGATAATTGCCATAAGACGGTTAGAGAACAGTTTACGACTGTGAGATACTCCGTTTTCAGAGACATATTCGTCATAATCAGTAGAGTCACCGTTATCAAGACCAATAAGTTCGGCAGAACCTGCAACATTTACTGTAATATAGTTACGGGCATTTTCTACAGGAGTTCCATTTTTATCGGCCAGTAAAATTGTAACAAAGTGTAAATCACCGGTGTCTTCAGTTTCTGGTTCAATAATTATTTTTGCAGGATCTCCAAAGGATTTTTTTACTTCAGATGCAATTTCTGTTCCTTTTTCATCGTAACCAATTACTTTAAGTTCTCCCTCTTCGTATGGAAGCTGCCACTGACCGAAAGGTGCTTTTCCGTTCACATGGTTTAATGGCTGTTTTCCTAATGATTTTCCATTGAAGAAAAGTTCCAGACTTTCGGTGTTGGAATAAGCTTTTACATCAATAATCTGTCCTTTGTTCCAGTCCCAGTAAGGAAGAATATGAACAAAAGGTTTTGTGTTTTTATATGCCCATTCTGATTTATACAAATAGAATGTATCTTTTGCAAAACCGGCAGTATCAATCTGTCCAAAATAAGAATTTTTAGAATGATAAGGAGTTGGTTCTCCAATGTAGTCCCATCCTGTCCAGATGTACTGACCTGCAGAGAATGGGCAGTCACGGTCGTTGGCAATTACTGTCTGTGTATTGGCACATCCCCAGGTAGTTGTACAGTTTCCTAAAGTTGAACACTGACCGTCACTGAATGTTACCAGTTTTAGTGAGTCCGGGAAGTGATAAATTCCGCGGCTCTGTACTGTAGAACTGGTTTCTGAACCATATATTTTCCACGCAGGGTGTTTTTCGTGATGTTCATTGTAGAGTCTTTCCAGATAGTTATAACCAACTGTATCAATTTCTTCTGCACAGTTTTGTGCACCTTCCGTCATCATATAATTTGAAGCGATTGTAACTGGTGCATTACGGTTTAGATCATGTTTTACAACTTCTGCATAAAGTCTTTTAGTTGTTTCAAATCCATTTCCCATGTGAGTGTCATAAATTTCATTTCCGATTGACCACATAATCAGACTTGGGTGATTTCTGTCTTTACGAACCCATGATGCTACATCTCGTGTATTCCATTCATCAAAGTAGTTCCCGTAATCGAACTGTGTTTTTGGTTTCTGCCACATATCAAATGCTTCATCATCTACCAGAATGCCCATTTCGTCTGCTAAATCCATCCAGGCTTTTGGAGGCGGATTATGAGAACAGCGCACAGAATTTACTCCCATTTCCTGAAGTTTTCTGAACTGTCGGCGTAATGCATTTACATCAAAGGCTGAACCTAAAGCTCCCTGATCGTGATGCTGACAAGCCCCGTAAATTTTTATGTGTTTTCCGTTTAAGAAATATCCTTTGTCTTTATCAAAAACAGAAGTTTTAAATCCACAATGCTGACTTATTTGGTCAATTACATTTCCGTCTGAATCCAGTAATTCTGTATTGAGTGTGTAAAAATATGGATCATTAATATCCCACAAATGAGGATTTTCTACAGTGAATTTTTCTTCTGCCTTTGAAAGATTGTAATCTTCAATTCCAGAAACTACAGTGTGAAGATATTTTTGTTCTTCTCCTGAAAGTGGTGCTACGATTGCAGGATTTTTACTTTCTGCCAGTAAATTTCCGTTTTTGTCTGTGATAGTTGTTTTTACAGTATGATTTGAAATAGTTCCGGCAACCTCTGTAGAAATAGAAATTTCCCATTTTCCAGTGCCGGAGTTGTTATCTGCTTTTGTTGAAAAATAAACACCGTCTGTTGTAAGAAAGGTAAGGGGAGTGTTGATTAAATTTACATCTCTGAAAATACCTGCTCCAGAATACCAGCGGGTGTTACAATGCTGATATACTGCAAGAACTTCTACAAGGTTTTCGCCTTCCTGTACAAGCTTTGAAATGTCGAATTCAAAGGTTGCATAACCGTATTTCCATTCTCCGGCTTTTTTCCCGTTTACCCATACAGCACTGTTCATGTAAACGCCTTCAAAGTGAAGAGCCAGATGACGATTTGAAATATCATCTTTTGTTAAGTTGAAAGTTTTTTTGTAACAGCCGACACTGTTTTTATATAAATCTTTAACGTGCCAGATTTGCCAGTCATGTGGAACTCTAACAGGCTTAAAAGTTAACTCTTTAGATTTAGAATAATATTGTTCAGGAGTGTGAAGAACAGGTGTTCCGTCCTTGTACATTGTATTGTAATCGATAGATAATTCTGCAAACTGCCAGTTGTCATTAAATAATGTTTTCATACCTGTAGTATAAACCGTATTTACTTAATTATTAAAGTGAAAATTACCTAAAATTTAGTTATTTGTTTTTATTTATCACACGGATTATGAAAAATCTAACGATTTTTCTCTTTTTTATTTGAAGATTTTACGTTAGTAGAATCCTAATCCGTGTGATATTAAAAATTTATTAGTTTTTACGGTAAAGCCTAACCACATACCGTTACTGGATTCCTCTTCCGTCATACAGCAATAAAAAAAGAGCTCTTGAAAGAGCCCAGATTGCTTCGATAAATCAAAACTCTTGATT
>JAKSTK010000117.1 GCA_024402615.1 Treponema sp. | reverse complement strand
GGAATTGGCAAAAGCGCTTAAATCTGTTGATACAGAAGTACAGGATAAAATCTTCAGTAACATGTCTAAGCGTGCAGCCAGCATGTTGAAAGAAGATATGGAATTTATGGGTCCTGTTCGATTGAAAGATGTTGAAGAAGCTCAGCAGAAGATTGTATCTATCATTAGACGTCTTGAAGACAGTGGTGATATTGTTATTGCTCGTTCTGGTGAAGACGAGCTTGTAAGCTAGTTAAAAAGGTTTGGTGAGAAATGGCTAAAACAGTATTTCGTCCTGGAGAAACTAATACACCAGAAAAAAAAGTTATGCTTCCATTGGTTCATGATTATGCACCAGTAGAAGAAGTAATTGAAGAAGTTGTAGAAGAATATAAAGGTCCTACTGCAGATGATCTTCGTCGTGAAGCTGAAGCATTTAAGAAACAGTGGGAAATTGATAAACAGGCAATGCTGGCTGATGCTCGCAAAGAAGCAGATGCCATTATCAAAAAAGCAGAAGATGTAGCTTTCTCTGAAGTACAGCAGAAGCAGAATGAAATTCAGATTCTTAAGGCTGATGCGGAAGATGAAGCTGCTAAAATTATTGAACAGGCAAAAATGCAGGCTGCTCAGATTGTAGCAGATGCAGAGGCTGAAAGAGAACGTTTACAGCGGGATGCATACCGTGAAGGTTATGACAAAGGTCATGAAGAAGGTTACGAAAAGGGTAAAGCTGAAGTAGAACGTCTTATTGAAAGAATGCATCGTGTACTTGAAGCAGTAATGCAGCGCCGCGAAGAAATCCTTAAAGATACAGAAAGCCAGATTGTTGAATTAGTTGTATTGATGGCTCGTAAAGTTATTAAGATTCTTTCTGAAAACCAGAAGAATGTTGTTATGGCTAATACTCTTGCGGCACTTAAAAAAGTTAAAACTCGTGGAGAAGTAATTCTTCGCTTAAATGTTGAAGATGTAAAACTTACCAGTGAACATGTTTCAGAATTTATTCAGCATGTAGAAAATGTAAAAGGCATTACAGTAATGGAAGATTCAACAGTAGAACGTGGTGGTTGTATTGTTGAAACAGACTTTGGTGCTATTGATGCCAGAATTTCTAGTCAGCTTCAGGAATTGGAAAATAAGATTCTTGAAGTATCTCCTGTTAAAAATATTAAACGTTCAGATTCTCTTTCATCAGACGATTAATATTTATTTTTAGGGCGGGAGGATTATATGCGTTCTTCTTATACTGGGGATTTTAATTTTACAAAATATCTGGAACAGGTAGTTGAAGCAGATACCATTCATTACATTGGAAAAATTACAGGCGTAAAGGGACTTGAAATTGAAAGTGAAGGCCCAAGCTCTGTAATTGGTGAAATCTGTACAATTAAACTTTCCGACGGAAATACAATTCTTGCAGAAGTTGTTGGTCTTGAAGGAAAAATCGTAAAACTGACACCATTTGGTGAAACAAAAGGAATTGAAGTAGGTTGTGAAGTTATTGCAACTGGTTCTACTCTTCAAGTTCCTGTTGGACCAGATTTACTTGGCCGTGTTTTAGATGCTACTGGTCATCCATGTGATAATCTTGGGGAAATTGTTCCAGACGCTTATTATCCGGCTTTGGCAAGTGCTCCAAATCCTATGACAAAAAAGCCAATTAACCGTCGTATTCAGACTGGTGTTAGAGCAATAGATTCTCTTTTGACAATTGGTAAAGGTCAGCGTATTGGTATTTTTGCCGGTTCTGGTGTTGGAAAATCAACTTTGCTTTCTACTGTAGCCCGCAATACAGATGCTGATATTAATGTTATTGGTTTAATTGGTGAACGCGGTCGTGAAGTTCCTGAATTTATTAACAGAGATTTAGGAGAAGAAGGATTAAAACGTTCTGTAGTAGTTGTGGCTACTGGAGATCAGCCTGCAATCTGTCGTGTAAGAGCGGCTTATGTTTGTACTGCAATTGCTGAATATTTCCGCGATCAGGGTAAAGATGTAATGCTGATGTTTGATAATCTTACTCGTTTTTCTCTTGCCCAGCGCGAAATTGGTAGTGCAAACGGGGAACCTCCTACACAGCAGGGTTTTACTCCAAGTGTATTTAATATGCTTCCAAAACTTCTTGAAAGAACTGGTACAAATGATAAAGGCACAATTACTGCCTTGTACGCTGTTCTTGTAGAAGGTGATGATATGAACAATCCGATTGCGGATGCGGTTCGTGGTATTGTTGATGGTCATATTGTTTTAAGCCGTAAACTTGCTGCTGCTTTTCATTATCCTGCAATTGATGTTTTACAGTCTATAAGCCGTCTTTCTAAAGAAGTTATTGGTCCATGTACAAAAAAAGCTGTAGAAAAGTTGCGTAGAAGTATGGCGACTTATGCTCAGAATGAAACAATGATTACAACGGGTATTTATGTTAAAGGAAATTCTCCTGAAATTGATAAGGCAATTGATATGCATGCAGCAATTGAAGAATTTCTTATGCAGGATGAATATGAGCCTTGTACAATTCCTCAGACTTTACAGCTGCTTTCTGCTGTTACTGGAATAGAAATTCCTGAATGTGAATATGTTGAATCTCCAAAAAATGCAGTTCCTGAACAGGCAGAATAAAATTCATGAAAAAATTCACCTTTGAATTACAAAGCGTTTTAGAATATAGAGATTTTCAAAAACAGCAGGCAGAGAGTGAACTGGCTCAGGCATTGGCTGTAGAAACTAAAATCAAGAATGATTTAGATACTATTGCTCTTCAATATACAAATCTTAAGCTTTCAATGAAAGGAAATCTTTCTTTTGATGAAATTTATGCAGCAAATCAGCATTACAAATTACTTGATTATCAAAAAGAAGAACTCCTTAAACAGCTGGCTGAAGCAAATATTGTTACTGAACAGAAAAGAGAAGTTTTACGGGAATGCATGAAAAAAACAACTGCTCTTGAAAAACTCAAAGAGCAGCAGTTAGAAGAGTACAAAAAAGAAGTTCAGGCAGTGGAAGCAAAGTTCGCTGATGAAATTGGAACTCAAGGGTACTTCCGTAAGCAGCAGAACGGCGATTTATAAAATCTTACTTTTCTTTTTTTATTTAATAATGGAAAGAACTTCCACCAATAAATTCTCGGATGATTGATTTTTGTGGAACACTTGTTGGCGGAATTGTTGAGAAGTTTTCCAGGAAGCTTAAAAGTCTACGGGCTTCAGAATATTCCTTCTGTGTTGGCTTTACCTGACGGAGGAGTGGAGCCGCATAAACTCGTAAAACTGATAATTCATAATCCAAAGCTGTATTCAAAATAGCATCAGCATTATTCTGGAATGGGAATATATGTAATTCTTCTCCACGGCGTACACTTGGCCACATTTCAATTGTACCAGCAGCACCTTTTCCGCGGAAGTTTGCATCACGGACAATGCGGCGGATTAAACGGTTGTCGCTGGTAGAAATGCGGTTATGATCATCCAGATTAAGCTGGGTTAATGCAGAAAGATAAATTTTAAATTTGTATTCAGCAGGAACCTTTGGTGTAAGCTTATCATTTAAACCATGAATTCCTTCCATAATAAGGATATCATTTTCTTCCAGCTTCATTCTATTTGAATCTTCATAGTAGGCAGTACCGGAATGAAAATCATAAGTTGGAATAATAACTTCTTTTCCATCGAATAAATCAACAAGATTCTGATTTAAAAGTTCAATATCAAGAGCTTCCAGACATTCGTAATCTGGCTGGCCGTTTTCATCCCTTGGAGTTTTTGAATGATCCACATAGTAATTATCAAGACTGATGATTTTTGGAGTAAAACCAATAGCCTGTAATTCAAGCCCAAGTTTTTTTGCAGAAGTTGTTTTTCCTGAAGAAGAAGGGCCTGCAATGAGTACTACTTTTACAGTTTTTTTAGAAGCAATTTTTGAAGCGATGTAAGAAATATTTTTTTGCTGGAAGGTTTCTGTAATTTCTATAAAATCGTTGATTTTACGGTTGGTAATTAGTTCGTTAAGGGAAGCGGCTGAAGTTACCTTCATTCTTTTTCCCCAGTCTTTATATTCAGAATAAATTTCAAAAAGTTTTGGTTCGTCAACAAAAGGAGGCAGTTTTGAACAGTCGCTTGATTTTGGGAAGCGAAGTAAGAATCCTTCCGCATATGGCATAAGTTCAAATACTTTAAGTGTACCGGTAGAGCGAACCAGAGTTTCAAAATAAAGATCAGAAAAGCGGTCAATTGAGTTAATTTTTACAGTTGGGGTACAGTTATAATTCAATTGTTTTCTTGTTTCAATCAGATTAAGTTCTTCAAAAAGTCTGGCAGCTTCTTCCCAGGAAATTTCTGAAGTGATGATTGGAATATCTTTTTCAACCATAGATTTCATTTCCATTTCTATAGCTTTAATCTGTTTTTCTTCAACAGGGGCTCCGTCATCAAAGGTGTAATAATAACCATAACCGAGACTGTGACCAACAAGAAGCCGTTTATCTGAATAAAGTTTTTTTGCGGCAGCGGCAAGAAGAAGACAAAGAGAACGGCGGTAAATAAAGGCTCCTTCTTTAGAATTATCAAGAATTGGTTCTACAGTTGCATTATATGAAAGCAAGGTATTAAGAGAACTGGTAAGATTGTTTATTTTGACAGCAAGGATTTTTTCTGCAGGAATACCAAATTCTGAAAGTAAATGATAAACAGGAATTTCTTTACTTAAAGAAACGGTTGAAACTTCATTGTTGCTTTTTACTAATTTAATTGTAATTTCATTCATAATAAAACTCCCGTGATTGATAATAATTAAATTATAAATCTAAAAGTGTTATTCCGAAAGTTTATTCTATAAATAGTGAAATATTGAATATATTTTCAGATTGTGGTAGTATAAACAAGTTAATTTGTTAATACTTTAAACAATATAAGGAGTTCCTAATGTCAGGACACAGTAAATGGGCCACCATTAAACACGCAAAAGGTTTAGCCGATGCAAAACGCGGTAAAATCTTCACAAAATTTATTAAGGAAATTTCTATCGCAGCAAGAATGGGCGGTGGAGATCCTAACTCTAACCCACGTCTCCGTACAATTATCATTAAGGCACGTGCTGCAAACATGCCTAAAGATAACATTGACCGTGCTATCAAAAAGGGTACTGGTGAAGATGGTGGAGCAGCTTACGAAGAATACCTCTACGAAGGATATGCTCCTGGTGGAGTTGCTGTAATGGTTGAAGTTCTTTCAGACAACAAAAACCGTGCAGCTGCTGATGTTAAAAACATCTTTGCTAAATCAGGTGGAAACCTTGGTACTTCTGGATCTGTATCTCGTATGTTCCAGAGAAAAGGTACAATCGAACTTGATGCTGAAAAAGTAAATGAAGACGAAGTAATGGAAGTTGCTTTGGAAGCTGGTGCTGATGATATCGTAAAC
>JAKSTK010000116.1 GCA_024402615.1 Treponema sp. | reverse complement strand
TTGGTGACTGTGCAATCAACATTGAACCAACTGCAGAAGAACTTTCTGATATCGCAATTGCTTCTGCTGATACAGCAAAGAAAATTGGTGGAATTGAACCACGTGTAGCAATGCTTTCATTCTCTACAAAAGGTTCAGGAAACGATGCAAAATTCTACGACACAGTTTCTAAAGTTCAGAAGGCTACAGAACTTGCAAAAGCAGCTGCTCCAGAATTAGCATTGGACGGTGAATTCCAGTTTGATGCTGCAGTTGCTCCAGAAGTTGGAGAACTTAAAGCTCCAGGTTCAAAAGTTGCAGGTCATGCAAACGTATTCATCTTCCCTAACATCAACGCAGGTAACATTGGTTACAAAATCTGCCAGAGAATGGGTGGATGGATGGCAATCGGTCCTATCTGTCAGGGCTTTGCAAAACCATTAAACGACTTAAGCCGTGGTTGTAACGTAGAAGATATCGTTGCTACAGTTGCAGTAACAGCACTTCAGGCTTAATACTGCGAGTTTTCGTAAGAAAACCCGGTAGTGAGCGCAGCGAACGAACTTTGCAGGCGTAAGAAATCAAGAATTAAAAATATTTTAATTCTTGATTAAGTTAAATAAAAAAGACTTTCTGTAGGTGAGATGCTGAATTAAGTTCAGCATGACGGACTTCAGAAAGTCTTTCTTTTTTTAAATCATATGTTTTTTGAACATTTCGTATAAATCAACATCAACTATCATACCATGCATGGTTTTCCAGTTTGTGTTTTCACGGCGATGTTCAACAATACCGAATGGTCCCCGGAAATTCCACAAAGCCCAGCCAAAACCAAGCTCATTACAAACACTGAAGAAATCTTCATACCAGGCTAAGGCAGTTTCGTTACGAACTTTATTGTAAACACCGCATTCACCAATATGAACTTTACAGCCATTATCTTTCATTTCTTTCCATGGTTTGTAGAATTCCAGCAAAGCATCACGGTTCCATTTTTTACCATCAGCTTCCATTCCAGGCCACTGTGGATAAGGCCAGTCCATAGAACCATCCTTTGCGTTCCATTCTGCCTGATAATGAGTCAGCTTAAATGGCTGATATCCTCGACCGCTCATTGTTACACCTAAATCGGCAAGTTCTGGAGCAGCCACATGACCTCCACACAAACCGTCACAAATAATCTCACGGTCAGGAGAAACTTTACGGATACTCTCCACTACTCTTGCCATAATAGCCTTGTGAATTTCTCTTGTAAGTCCGTATTGTCCTGGTGAAGGAGGTTCATTCAAAAGATCAAAACTAAGCTGATCCTTTGAATAATTCTTATATCGGCTGGCAAACATTGTCCAGAGATTTGTAAAAGCATCCTGTGCAATTGCATCTTTCCAAAGATTATGTTTTTCCAGTTCGTTGCCATTAATACAATAACCAGGTCCACGATGAACATTCAAAGAACAATGCATTCCACGACTTACAATTTTTTCAATTGCAGCATCAAGACACTTTAACATTTTTTCATCATATTCATCATATTTAAAATCATGAATGAAAAAGCGGTAATCACAGGGAACACGAACAAAATTACAGCCCATTTCTGCCATAAAATCCAGTTCGTTTTCATCAATTCTAATCATGTTTGGATTTACATGAATTTCACCAGGTTTCCAGCCGGCACTGAAAAACCACAATACATTAAAACCGTACCACATAGGGAACTCCAGAAAAAAAATCTTAATAATCTTTTCTTACTAAACCATCTATGTTGTTATCATCAAGAATAAAATTATCAGAAGTAAACTCTACACTATTATAAACATCTGGTCTTGCAAAGAAAAATATAGTATTTGTAAATTTCTTTAATCTGTCAGTAGAATTATATAAATCATAACAGGTACTATTGTACTTACGCTCAAAGCCTTCTTCATTGAAATCCTGACAGATTAAAAGAATAGCTGTATAAGAATTAGCTACTGCATTTTTGTATTCCACATAACTGTTAATTTCATAATCTGACCTTCTGTCATAATCATGAAATTTTATAAACATCTGGAAAGGATTATCGTTTATAACTGGCCAGTAACAGTCAAGAAGATCATTTTTAATTTCATCTTTATATTTAACTTCAAAATAATCGCAGGAAATAAAATTTCGCAAAGGTTCACAGTAAGCCATTCTTGATGAATAAGGTCCACCAAAATATTCTAATTCATCAAAATCACTGGCATAGCCTAAATAATCATAGCCGGTAACATCATCTGTTAAACCTTCCGCACTAAGAATTACTTTTCTGTATTTAATTCTTCTTTCAGCATCTTCAAAATATTCGGAAGATTTAAGTGTAAATTTTGCATCACTATACTTTTCATTAAGTCTGGCAGTTAGTTCTTCTTCAGTCAGACAGTTATATTTATAAAAATCACTGACAATAGTTTCATCCGGAATATTCACAGGACAACCGGTTATTAAGAGCATTACTGACAAACATACAACCACAGAAAAGATTTTTTTTATTTTCATTGATTTGTTCATATTATTCTTCAACCTCTGTAAAAGTTGCATTAAAAGCATTTACAAAATATTTTTTTACAGTGTCGTCAGGGAATTTTACATCAATAAATTTATTTCCTGCATAACCATTTTTATATAAATGATAAACTGTAGATTTTAATCGTTCTGTAAAATCAGAATTTTCTTCTTCGGTTACTTCAATCGAAATAGAACAATCTTCGTACTTAATTTCGAAACAGTCCGGGAGATATTCAACATTAGAATCTGTTTCATACATGCTGGAGAAAACCCACTGTACATCATAATCAACTTTTACCTTGCTGAAATCTTTGATTATTTCTTTTTTAAGATTTTCTTCCAGTAAGTCTTCATATTTTACAAAAAGATAATTTGACTCATAGTAAGGATCTTCAAAAGGGTCGGAATCCATATAAACTGAAACAACAATATCTTTATTTATTTTCTTAGCGTGATATTTAATAAATTTTCTTGGAAAACAAAACTTTTCTTTGAGCTCTTCGGGAACTTTTATTTCACCAATTTTTACAAAATCATCCTCGAAATGACTTTCAAGAAAAGCTTTTTCGTTATGAAAAACATTAACCAGTACAAATGAGCAGGAAGTAGTAAACATAAGGATTACAGCCAAAGCCATAATCCCTAAAAATTTATGCATTTTCATTTTCTTTTTTCATCATACGGCGAGCTTTATAAAGACGCACACCATTTTTATCTGCAACTGTAATTCCAAGGAAAGCCATAACAATACAAGCTAATGGCATAATCCAGTTGAAAACAGCCCAAGGAGCATACTGTGCAGCAGAAATACCTAATGTAGAGGTAATAAATACACCGCAAGTATTCCAAGGAATCAAAGCAGAAGTAACTGTACCTGAACTTTCCAAAGCGTTTGATAAAGTTGTTGGATGAAGTCCCATCTTTTTATATTCTTCTGAATACATACGGCCTGGAACAACAATAGAAATATACTGTTCTGGCATTGTTGCATTTGAAACAACAGATGTAACTTCTGTAAGAGTAACAAGTCCTGCTGGAGAGCGAACAATTTTCTTTAATTTGTCTACAATAACTTCCAGCTGATGAGTTTCTTCCATAATTCCGCCGAACATCATTGCAATAATTGTCATGGAAATAGAGAATGTCATGTTCATTAATCCGCCAGAGTTCAAGAGACGGTCAATTTCATAAATACCAGTTTCGCAAGAGAAACCATTCATACCACATTCAAAGAAAGAACCTAAAGAACAAGATGGCTGGAAAATCAATCCAACAATCACGCCTGCAACAATACCAAGTGCAATACCTGGAATAGCAGGAACTTTAAGCGCAACTGCAACAATTACAATTACAGGTGGCAAAAGCAGCACTGGATTAATTGTAAACATTTCTTTAAGAGAGTTCTGAAGTTCAATAACTTTACTTACATCAGCAACACCTTCTGCAGATTTTACAAAACCCAAAACGCAGAAGAATACAAGTGTGATGACGTAAACAATTGCAGTAGGAAGAATCATAAATTTAATATGACTCATAATATCTGTTCCAGACATAGCAGGGGCAAGGTTTGTTGTATCGGATAGTGGAGACATTTTGTCGCCAAAATATGCACCAGAAATAATTGCTCCGGCAGTCATTGCAGGATTCAAGCCAAGTCCAAAACCAATTCCCATTAAAGCAACACCCATAGTACCCATAGTTCCCCATGAAGTACCAGTTGCAAGAGCTGTAATAGAACAAATCAAAACAGAAGCCATGAAGAAAATCTGAGGTTTAAGAATTTTAAGCCCATAATAAATCATGGCAGGAACGACACCGGCATTCAACCATACACCAATCAAAACACCAATAATTACAAGAATGATGATTGACTGCATGGCCTTAGAAATACCTCTGATCATAAAGTTTTCTATTTCTGACCAGCGATAACCAAGAATTTTAGCCATAATTGCAGCAGCGGCAACACCAAGCAGCATTGGAACATGTGGATCTACATGATACACAATAATACCAACTGCAAGACTTGCAATCAAAATACCAAGAACAATGATTGCTTCCCAAACCTTTGGCATTCTTGGAGAAGATGAAGTAGCTTTATTTTCTGTGTCGATTTCGTTTTGTTCCATTACAATAACCCTTTTTTATTAAACAATAATTTTTTCGATAATTGATTTTGCTTTTTTCATATCAAAGCCTTCAATTTCTTTAAGTTTTGGCATGATATTCTTAAGTACTCTGTCTGCTTCTGGAAGAGCTTCTACAACTTTGCGTGCTTCAGCCTCCATTTCTGCATCAGAAAGCATTTTTGGAAGGAATGGTTCAATTTCTTTTAATTCTGCTTCAAGTTCAGATGTGTCTGCTCCACCCTTTTTATATTCATTAATTGTATTCTGAGTTTCAGCATACATTTTAAGAGCGGCTTTTCTGAAGTCAGCTTCTGTTTCCTGTCCAAGACGATGTTCATCAAGACAAACAGATTTTACCGCATCAGCCAGCATCAACAGGATATTAGAACGAACAGGATTATCCTTACGAATCTTCAAGCGTTCCATAGTAAAAGCTTTGATTGTATATTCCACAATATTCTCCTATAAAGAAGCAATAGTTCTTTCGATACGAGCCAGACATTTTTCTTCGCCAAGAACAAGAATTGAACCAATAAGTGGTGGAGAAACACGGCTTCCTGTAACTGCCATACGGATTGGCATCATAAAGTCACCAAGTTTAATTCCGAGAGCTTCTGCTTTTGCTTTAGCAAGATTTTCTGCACCTTCGTGATCCAAAGAGAAACACTGATGAACAAAATCTTTAGCAGCTTCAAGAACTTCTTTTGTTTTAGCAAGGTCGATTTTTTTAGGAATAATCTGTTCTGCAGGAGGAACTGCTGGTTCTGTAAACATAAAGT
>JAKSTK010000115.1 GCA_024402615.1 Treponema sp. | reverse complement strand
TCTGCATTAGTTCCTGCTGGTCGGCGGTGAATTTACTTAATACATAATCTGCCACACCTATTTTTTCGTTTTCTGGGCGGCCAATTCCAAAACGGAGACGCCAGAAATCAGGAGTGTTTAAAACGGCCTTTGTAGAACGAAGGCCATTGTGACCTCCTAATCCACCACTCCATTTTAAGCTTACAAAACCAGGTGCCAGTTCCAGTTCATCATGAACAACCATTATTTCTTCAGGCTTAATCTTATAAAAATTTGCAACTTCAATAATACTGTCGCCACTAAGATTCATATAAGTCATAGGCTTTAAAAAATAAATATGAGCAGGAGCCTCTTCTGGAACTAAAACAGGAGAACCATCTTTTTTTGAACAGATTTTTGTATCACAAGCCCACTGAGCAAGTTCTACAGGTGTAAAAGATGCAATTTCACCCTTAAACTTGCTCTGCCAGCTTAATTTATTGGCAAATGGAAGGGAATCTTCAAAATACCAGCTTACATTGTGGCGAGTTTTTTCGTATTCCCTGCCGTAATTTCCTAAAAATGCAACTAACTGAATCATTTTGCTAACTCTTGTGGATCTTTAAGAATTGACTGCGCATAATCACTATCAACAACAAATGGATAAGGAACAGAAGTTGAACGACCATAATAAGCCTGTGGAACACCTTCTGCTTTTTCTACCGCATACAAATCAATTGTAATAGTTTTAAATGCATATTCAATTTTTGCAGTTGCAATCTTTTCTGCTACAGGAAGTTCATTTTCCTCGTACCAGTTGCGGGTTTTAAGTTTTGCAAGAGAACCAAACCAGCTGGCAGCTTTAAGAGTATCAATTTCCATTTCTGCACCAGAAATATTCCATGCAACATCTTCACCACTACCCATTCTTGAAAGACACCAGTTATTTCCGTCTTCATTTGTAATTGCTACAGAAGTAATTTCAGAAACATCAAGATTGAATACTTCTTCAGAACGAATTGCACTTGTTTTTGTATCAAAAATATATGGAAGACTTCCTGTTGCAAGATAAATGTCTTTTCCACCATCAACAGTAATATAAGACTGAGTATCAGAAACTGCTTCCTTACCAATATTAACAGTTCTAACAACTTTTCCGTCTTTATAAACTGTTACAACTGTCTTTTTAATATCATTAAGAGCATATCGTTCAACAACTGCATCATTTCCTGTAGAACCAACCTTATCAAGAACACGAATAGAAGAAACTGCATCAAGGAAATCTGCAATCATATTATCAGCAGCAGGGAATTTATCAGCTCCTACATACCATTTTCCATCTTCGCAAACAATTGTAATTCCTTTTTCTTCAGGAGTATCAATAACAATCATATCTGGAGTATCTTTTAAATCAAAATACTTTGTCGTATCATGATTACCAATAACCCACTGTAAAATACAAACTGCCAGCAAAACAACATCAGCTATAATTAATACTAATTTTCTAGTTTTCATATACGCACCTTAATTAATTGTTCTTTTATCATCTGGATTATATTTCTTGTTGATTGCCTTACGACGCTTTGTTCTGGCTCTCCAAACAATAAACCAAACAATCACAAGAATAATTGCAAGACCAAACTGTTCAAAATACTTCCAGAAAGCAGCGGCTCCAGAATGTTTAATAGTAAGATTATTTACAGCCAGCATTTTTGTACGCATTGTACAAAGTTCTTCGTGACCATTCATATAATCAATAACATTCATAAGGAACATACCAGCAGGAGAAGATCCGTCAGCAGCAATTACCTGATTTGAAGTAATTCCCGAAGTTCCCGCAACAAATACTTTACCAGGCATAAGACTTGCACTTACATGATTGTTTGCATCAAGCTCACTTTCACCTGATGCTATTTTTCCAGGAGCACCATCAAATGCACTTTTGAATTTTCCTTCAAGCAAGGCTGTAAAGTTATAAGTTGAATAAGCAGATTTATCGGCAGGGGCATCCATATAAAGAGGACTAAGAACAATTCCATCTGTCATTGCCCAAGCCTGATCTGAAGATTTTGTAAGAACTGTAACTTTTACATCTTTATTTTCCAAAGCCTGTGAAACATCAATTGAACTATTTTCAACACTTACGACAAATCCAAGGTTATTAGTAATGACACTCTTTTTAGCCATCTGTTCTTTATGCAAAACTGGTGCCCAATAAAGATTAAGTGTTCCATACTGAGTATTCATCTGAGTGTAACAGTTTTTATCCATTACCATATCAGCATTGATTTTTACACCATAGTTTTCAATAAAATCTTTCACATTACATTCGTTTTCTACATAATCAGGAATTCCATAAGAAGCATTTGCTCCACTGTCCATCAAGCCTTCCATGAAGAAAAGAACATTTCCACCACGCATAAGGAACTGGTCAATTTTGTACAATTCTTCTTCTGTATAATCCATCTGAGGACCATTGATGATAATTGAATTCATACCAGTAGGAATATCCGAAGAATACAAATCAATATCTACCAGCTCGTACATTCCAGAAATGAGGCCTTCAATATTAGAAGCAGCACCATTTTCTGAATGATCAAGTTCACCATGTCCTGTTATATAACCAATTGATTTTACATTTGAAAGAAGACTCTGCAAACCAAAGTTAATAGAAGCTTCTACATCATCAAGACCTTCAATTGCATAACCAAAGAAAGACTGTGCCAGTTGGAATGGAAGTGAATAGAAATCTTCACCATGATTCAAAACAAGACCAAGAGCAGCCTTGCTAGGTAAACCAGAAGCATTTCTGTAATTAATAGTCTGAACACCATATTTTTCAGAAAGTGCGTCAACTTCGTCACCAGAAGGACTAGAACAGATAAACTCAAGTCTGTCCATATTCTGTTTATTTACAGCATCAAATGCTTCACGAACGATATTCTGAGCTTCTTCTGCTCCTGCAATTCCAAGAGCTTTTAAATCATTACTTAAGTAAAGATTCAAAGTGATTTTATCGCCAGCTTTGAGACCATTTAATGTATCAACTCTGGAAATCATCTTTGACATTGTAGAAGTAAGAAGGTATTCAAAACCATCAGAAGTTGTAACAGGATTTAAAACTTCAATTGCGTCCCCATAAGCAACAACAATTCCCATATATCCCTGTTTAAAACCAACTTCATTATTTTTTACTTCCTGAATCTGAATCTGATAAACGCCTAAATCCTGAGCAAGTTCAATATTCTTTTTGTCCTTCATGTTCATATGAGAAACAGAAAAGTTTTTGTTAGCAGCAGCGTTATATTCAGACAAAATATCCTTTACATACTGATGAACGGCACTGTAATCAGTAGGAAGATTTTCATCAAAGAAAACACGAATTGAAAGTGGCTGTTCAAGATTCTTTACAACAGACTTACTTGCCGAAGAAAGTGAATAAGATTTTGGTGCTGTAAGATCAAAGCGAACAAAGGCTTTATGAGCAGCAAGATTCAAAAGAACAAGAAAAATAACAAATAAAGCAAAATCAGATTTTGGACTTTTTAACCAGTTTAATAGCTTTTTCATCTTCTGTTACCTCACCTAGTTTTTAGCGTTCTGCTGGCACTTTACTGTAAGAGTAAAGAACAATGCTGTAAGAGAAATGAAGTACAACAAATCTCTGCTGTCAATAATTCCACGGGCAATTGATGTAAAATGAGCATTTGCCGAAATGAAATTCAAGAAACTTACGATTGAACCTGGCAAGAAAATCAGGAAAGAATCAAGCATTGTAAGAACGATACAGATTACAAAACCTGTAAAGAAAGCAATAATCTGATTATTTGTAATTGATGTAGCAAAAATTCCAATAGCAGTAAAACTTGCACAAAGGAAAATTGCACCAACAAAACCACCAATAATTGGACCATAGTCAGGAGAACCAAAAACTTCAGCAGGAATGATGTAAAGCAAGGTTGGAGCAAGCATAACCAAAGTTCCAATAAAGGAAGCAAGAAATTTTCCAGTTACAACCTGAGTTTCTGTAACAGGAAGAGTCATTAATGTTTCCATTGAACCAACTCGCCTTTCTTCTGCAAAAGTACGCATTGTCAAAGCTGGAACAACAAAAGACAAAAGAATTGGAAGATATGTAAAATAATATCTAAGTTCAGCTCTGTTCTGAAGGAAGAAAACAGAGAAAACCAAAAGACCTGTAATCACAAGGAAAAGGCCTGTAACAATATAGGCAACAGGGCTTGTAAAATAAGCACCCAGTTCTCGTTTCATAATTGTTATTGCAGGATTTCTATTCTTATTCTTCATTTTTAGCCTCCGTCAACGCATGGAATACATCTTCAAGACTATTCTTCTGCATAGACATTTCGTAAAGATTTACACCTTGTTCAGCAAGAAGCTTTGCAACTGCAGGACGAATTTCCTTTTCATCCTTTACACTGATCATCATGCCATAAGCACCAGCAACTCCAGCGTCTTCTGCAACTTTACTTACAGAATCAACTCCGTCTACAGTTTTAATTGACTGAGCCACAGAATCAAAATCAGAACCTTCAACAATAAGCTTTACAGCAGTTTCACTGGCAAAACGAGCTTTAAGTTCATCAATAGGACTATCAGCAACAAGTTTTCCACCAGCAATAATAATTGCACGGGAACAGATTGTTTCAACTTCACTCAAAATATGAGTAGAAATAATAACAGTACGAGTTTTACCAATTTCACGAATAATTGCGCGAACATCTTCTACCTGGTTAGGGTCAAGACCAGATGTTGGTTCATCAAGAATAAGAATTTCTGGATCATGCATAAGGGCGTGAGCAAGAGCAACTCTCTGACGATTACCACGAGAAAGTGCCGAAATATTTTTGCTCATTACTTCCTTTAAGCCACATTCATCGCAAAGAGCAGGAACCTTAACAGCAGGATCTTCTCCGTGAATATCAGCAATGTATTTAAGATAATCTGCAACAATCATATCACCATAAAGAGGTGCAGATTCAGGCATATAACCAATTTTCTTTTTTGCTGCAACAGAATCCTGTGAAATATCAATTCCATCAATGAGAATCTTACCATCTGATGGAGTAAGGAATCCTGTAATCATTCGCATTGTAGTTGTTTTACCAGCTCCATTAGGACCCAAAAGACCAACAATCTGTCCTGTAGGAATAGAGAAGCTGACATCATTTACCGCACGGAAATCCCCAAAATTACGGGAAACGCGGGAAACTTCGATCATTTGAAAGCCTCCGTTTTTCAAAATCATTCTATATATATGTATATTAGTATAATAAAAAAATGCGGGTTTGTGAAATAAATAGTTTGTTATGACAGGGGACAGATCTGTGTCAACAAGATTATGCAAACTGCGTGCCAGAGACCCGTCCCCTGTCCCCAGGTTTTGACAAACAACTAAAAATACGGTAAATTCACATTAGATTTTACGCATAAGAAGAACCACTGCTAGAGTCCATAGTGTCCTGCTTTAC
>JAKSTK010000114.1 GCA_024402615.1 Treponema sp. | reverse complement strand
GTGAATTAAACTATAACTTTAACAAATCGAATTGACCATTAACGATATTAAAAGTAATGTTAATTAACGTTTAATCCCTCGCTAAACGGAAAGAGTTTTGTTACACATGAACCTCGGCATGTGTTTTAGGTTTCGGTCCCAGTTTAGGCCGATTTTTCAAATACATATTTATCAAGTAAAATTCAAAATGAACAAACTAAATTTATCGCGCTACTTTAGAAAGTATGCCTTTTTGTATCTTCTGGCAGTTTTAGCAATGACTGCCAGCACTTTATTGGATATGCTTGTGCCAATTTTAGTTCAGCATATTGTTGACGACGTATTAATTGCAAGAAATATAGATGCACTTACTTTCCTTTTAGTGGGATTTTTATGTGTAGGTGTTGGCCGCTGTATTTTTCAGTACACAAAGGAATTTCTTTGCGACTACTGTGGAAGTAAAGTTGCCAGCGAAGTTAGAATTAACCTTTTTCAGAAGATTCAGAGTCTTTCGGCAAATTTCTTTGATGGAATAAATTCCGGAGAACTTATGAGCCGCGTAAAAGATGACGTAGACAGCATCTGGAATATTGCGGCTTTTATGGGAATTCTTATGGCGGAAGTTGTAATTCGAGTTATAACAACAATGTATTTTATGATTCGAATTAACTGGATGCTGGCAATTATTCCAATTATAGGAATGTTCCTTTCTGGCGTAATTGCAATTCTTATGGAAAAGAAACTGGATACACTTTTTGGTCAGATGCAGCAGGAAAATTCTGAATTGAATAATACTGCCGCAGAAAACCTGGCTGGAGTTAGAACTGTAAAAGCTTTTGCCCGTGAAGGATTTGAAATTGCAAAATTCCACAAGCACAATCAGAAGTTCTATGAAATTAATATTGATTTGAGCCGTGTTTTTGTAAAATACAATCCAATGATTCAGATGATTGCAAGATTGCTTTCTCTGTTCATTATGCTTTTAGGTGGTGTTTTTGTAATAAAAGGTAACCCATTAAAAGGCGGCGAACAGCTTTCAATCGGTGAATTAATGGCTTTAATTCAGTACGTTGGAAATATGATCTGGCCAATGGAAATGTTAGGTTGGCTTACAAATGGTATTTCTTCTGCAAAAGCCAGCGTAAAACGTTTGAATAAAATTTACGCAGAGCTTCCAGAAATCAACGATGAATCTGAAATTGAAAAGAAAAATGCTGAAGATAAAACAGCTTTGGATCCAGAAATTTCAAATGCACTTTTTACATCAGATGATATTACAGGAAATATTAGCTTTGAAAATGTTTCTTACAAATCTGGCGAACGTGACATTCTTAAAAATGTAAATTTTGAAATAGAAGCTGGCCAGACTTTGGGAATTATGGGTGCCACAGGTTCCGGAAAGACAACAATCATCAATCTGCTTAAGCGAATGTACGATGTTACAGACGGCAGCATTAAGCTGGATGGCGTTGATATTCGGGAAATTCCTTTGGCAACTTTACGAAAGGCTGTTGCCTGTGTAATGCAGGATATTTTCCTTTTCAGCGACACTATTGATGGAAATATTCGCCTTGGTGCAAAAGAAACAATGACAACTGCCCAAGTTCGACTTTCATTGGAAAAATCTCATTCAGCAGATTTCGTTGATAAAATGGATGAAAAAGAACAGACAGTTATTGGTGAACGTGGAGTTGGTTTAAGTGGCGGACAAAAACAGAGAATTACAATTGCCCGTGCCCTTGCCAGAAAAACTCCAATTCTTGTTTTGGACGATTCTACATCGGCATTGGACACAGAAACAGAACAGGAAATACAGGGAGTACTTAGTGAACTTTCAGGTATGACAAAAATTATTATTGCCCACAGAATTAGTGCTGTAAGAAAGGCAGATAAAATTATTGTACTTGATAAAGGCGAAATTGCAGAAACTGGTACTCATGAAGAACTGATTGCTAAAAATGGCTTGTACAAAGAAACTTACGACAGCCAGTACAGCAACTAATCAGGAGAGTAAAAATGGCTAATAGTTATAAACAGGATGAAGCGCAGGTAAAGAAGTCAAACTTCGAAACAATGCCTCGTCTTTTTAAATATTTGTTTAATTACAAAGGAAAAATTGCCGGCGTTTTTGGCTGTATGTTATTTGGTACAGTAATAGATTTAATTAATCCTTTATTAAACGAACTGGCAATTGACAAATACCTGGTGGCAGCTAATCTTCCAGGCTTTGCCCGCATTTGTATTTTAGGTGGAATTTTAAATCTTCTTGCAGTTTTGGCAATAAAACTTCGTATGTTCCTTATGGCTAAAACAAGTAACAAGGTAATTCAGGAATTACGACAGGAGTTGTACAATCATATTCAGAGTCTGGATCTTAAATTTTTTGATTCTCGTCCATCTGGAAAGATTTTAGCCAGAATTATTGGTGATACAAACTCCCTTAAAGACATTATTGAAAATGCAATTACAACTCTTATTCCAAATATGATAACTGTAATTGCCGTAATGCTGATTATGTTTATTAAGAACTGGAGACTTGCCCTTGCCGCACTCTGGACATTGCCATTCTTGATTGCAGGGGTTTTCTTAATCTCTTTAATGGCAGAAAAACATTAGAAAGAAAAGAAAAAAAAATCTTCAAACATGAATGCCTTTATCAATGAAGATTTGTCTGGAATTAAAATTATTCAGAGCTTCCGAGCAGAAGATGAAACAGACAAAACTTTCCAGCAGCTGGTTTGGGATGACCGTAAAGAATTTATCCGTGCTGTACGCTGGTGTGATGCCTTCGGTTCCTGGATTGATTTATGCTGGAGCTTTGGTTCCATGGCTTTGTACTTTGTGGGAATTAAAGTACTTGGAATTGATAATGTTTCAATTGGTACTTATGTTGCCTTTGCTTCTTATGTAGGTATGTTCTGGCAGCCAATTATGAACTTAAGTAACTTTTACAATCAGTTTGTAAATGCGGCCAGCGGTGCAGAACGTATTTTTGAAATTATTGATACAAAAGCAGAAATTACCAGTGCGGAAGGGGCACCTGAAATGCCTCCAATTGAAGGTAAGGTTGATTTCAAAAATGTTACTTTTGGCTATACAGATGGAGTTGACGTTCTTAAAAATGTTGATTTTTCTGTAAAGGCAGGAGAAACAATAGCTTTGGTAGGACCAACTGGAGCGGGAAAATCTACAGTTGTAAATCTTGTTAGCCGTTTTTATGACATTAAAGATGGCGAAATAGCAATTGATGATAAAGATATCCGCACAGTTCAACTGGAAAGTTTGCGTACCCAGATGGGTATTATGACTCAGGATAATTATATTTTTAGTGGAACAATCCGCGAAAACATTATGTATGGAAAACTGGATGCAACAGAAGAAGAAATGATTGCAGCCGCAAAAGCAGTACATGCAGATGATTTTATCAAGGATTTGGAAAAAGGCTATGATACAGAACTTACAGCACGAGGTGGTGAACTTTCTAACGGACAGCGCCAACTTGTAGCTTTTGCCCGTACTATGCTTTCTAACCCACGCATTCTTATTCTTGACGAAGCAACTTCCAGCATCGATACAAAAACTGAGCTTCTGGTTCAGGCAGGCATTGCAAATATGCTTAAAGGCAGAACTTCATTTGTAATTGCCCATCGCCTTTCCACAATCCAGAACGCTGACAGAATCTTTGTAATTGACCAGGGCGGCATTCTAGAAAGCGGCACCCCAGCAGAATTAATGGAAAAGAAAGGGGCATATTATAAATTACGTCAAGCACAGTTTGCGTAGCAAATTGTAGGCATGGGTACAAGAAATTGACATTGTAGTTTCAATTACAAACCCATGCCACGCGCAGTTTGCTTAAGCAAACTGTGCTTGACGTAGTCCCAGCTAGAATTATTGTTCAAAATTTGATCTTGCGGTTGGAATACTTAAATCAGGGTGTTCCCCGCTCCAGCCAGATTGAGGCAAAGTCGCAAGTCTGTGGAAATCTTCAGAAGAAAGTTCAAAATCAAAAATATTCATATTTTCCTTCTGATGCTCCATAGACTGAGCTTTTGGCAAAGGAATAGCACCACTTTGGTACACAAAACGCAAAGCCACCTGCCCCATACTCACATTATATTCTTTACTTAATTCAGAAAGCAGTTGATTGTCAGCAAGACCACCACGAGCCAAAGGACTCCAGGCTTCTATCACAAGACCTTTAGATTTTGCATAGCTGGCAGCGTAATCCTGCATATAACCAACATGCATTTCCAGCTGATTAACAACAGGTTTTACATTACAAATACTCAGAATATGATCCAAATGATGTGGTAAAAAATTTGAAAGACCAATTGCCTTAATCTTCCCTTTTGTCTGCAATTCTTCCAAAGCCTTATAAGTTTCGCTTAAAGTTGCGTTCCATTCATCAGCAGAAGTTCCATTTTGACGTGGCCAGTGGATAAGGTAAGCATCAAGATAATCAGTTCCTATACGATTCAAAGTTCTGTCAAAAGCCTGAAAAGTCTGATTATAGCCCATTTCATCAATCCACATTTTACTCTGAATAAAAAAATTACTGCGGGGAAGACCTGAACCAGAAAGGGCTTTGCCTAAAAAACGTTCAGTTCCGTAAAGAGAAGCAGTATCAAAAAAACGATACCCACTTTCAACAGCAGTAATCAACATTTTTTGAGAGTCCCCTTTAGCCGCATCATAACAGCCAAAGCCAACTGCAGAGATTTTAAGACCATTGTTTAATTCAAAATATTCCATAATTCTATTTGAATTATAACATGGAAAAATTTAACTGTGGTATAATTAGAGCATGAATAACGAAGAATTAATTAAAACTGCCATTGAAATGACAAAAATGTCTTATGTTCCTTATTCCCACTTCCACGTTGGAGCAGCACTTTTGGCGGCCAACGGTAAAGTTTATACAGGCTGTAACATTGAAAACGCCGCTTACGGTCCCAGCAACTGTGCAGAACGTACTGCCATTTTTAAGGCCGTTAGCGAAGGAGACAAAGATTTTTCTGCCATAGCGGTAGTTGGAGGCCCAGAAGATTCGGAAGGAAACCCTACAATTGTCGACTTTTGCCCTCCATGTGGAGTTTGCCGCCAGGTAATGGCAGAATTTTGCAATAAAGATTTCAAAATCATCCTTGCAAAAAGCCCAACTGAATACAAAATCTTTACACTTGGGGAATTACTACCAGAAAGCTTCAGTTTAGATTAAGATTTTTTCCATTAAGGATGGCCTGCAACAATACACCATCCTTATAAATCAGCTTCAAAGAAAAGAAAGACACCCGTTTCTCAATCAAATCAAGAAAAATTTCATCCCCTTTCCAATGAGGTAAATCGTTCATTTTAGACTTAGGAACCCATTCCAGAACACCTTCAGCACAATCTTCAGATTTTACAGGTTCCCCGTCAAAACAATCAGTCCAGAATAAATGCATGAACTCTGTATACAACCCGTCTGGCGCATTATCGTCATTACAAACAAAAGTAACAATCCCCCGATACTCCAGCTGCCCTTTTTCAAGAGCCCCTGCCAGTTCCAGACCAGTTTCTTCCCTAACTTCACGAA
>JAKSTK010000113.1 GCA_024402615.1 Treponema sp. | reverse complement strand
AAATTACTTAAGTTCATAATTGGCTGCCAGAACATTCCAACATAACTACCAAAGGCAATGTAAGTTCCAATAGAAACATTATCAATACCAATAACTTTAATACCAATGAGGTAAAGAGCCATTGTACCAACGCTCCAGCACAAATCAATCCAGGAACCAAAACCGTCACACCATCTTACAGCACGAATAAATTCCTTGCGGTCTTCCCAAACCAGCTGCTGGAAGGTTTTGTCAGTTTCTTCTTCGGCTCTAAAACTCTGAATGATTTTAATACCAGACAAATCTTCGTTAATAAACGCATTCATATTAGAAGATTTTTGTCTTTTTGCTTTCCAGTGCTTTTCGGCCATAAAGGAAATAAGAAAAACTCCAACAATCAAGAAAGGAAGGGTACAAAGGGCAGCAAGGGCCAGCTTCCAGTTTTTAAGGAACATAATGAGCATAACCGCTGTAACAGTAATCATATTAGGAATAAGAGTTGTTACTGCGTTTTCAATAATATCTTTTAGGGAGTTTGTGTCTCCAATGATTCGTGCAAGGATTTTTCCAGAAGGACGGGAATCAAAAAAGGCCAGATCAAGTCCCTGAATATGATCGTACAATTCCTGTCGTAATTCCTGAATAACCTTGTTACTTGTTTTTGCCATAAGCAGCATACGAATCTTGATTGCAAGAACAGCAAGAAGATTAAGAATGCCGCCAATAATACAAATGCGAACAAATCCCGGAATATTAGAAACCATAAGGTATTTATCAATAGCCCGTTCGTTCAAAAGAGGGTTAATCAAATCAATTGCAGTACCAAACAGCATACAAATAAATACACCGGCGATTTTGCCTTTATAGTTCAATAAATATTTAAAAAGACGAGGCATTGTCTCAAAGTTCGACTTTTTTACCTGCGCTTCATCCTGTTTATAACTATTAGCCATTTATTTCTCCAAATCTACTAATTGCAATACTGGCTGTCATAAGTTTCCTTATACAAGCCATTCTTTGCCATCAGTTCTTCATGTGTACCAGCTTCAACAATTTTTCCCTGGTCAAGAATAACAATCATATCTGCTTTACGAACCGCACTGATTCTATGGGCAATAATGATTTTTGTCATACCAGTTAAATCTGCTAATACACCCTGTATTTCCTGTTCTGTTTCAGTATCCAAAGCTGAAGTAGAATCGTCCAACACAAGAACAGGAGTTTTTCTTGCCAATGCTCTGGCAATTGTGATTCTCTGCTTTTGACCGCCACTAAGACCAACACCTCGTTCTCCAATAACGGTCATTTCTTTTTCTTCCATTTTGTCAACGAATTCTGCTGAGTGAGAATTATCCAAAGCCGCGCGCACCTGGGCAGTAGTCATTGTTTCTTTTGCACCAAGACGAATATTTCCGTCAATAGTATCACTAAAAAGGAAGATGTCCTGCATTACACAGGCAATTGATTTTCTTAAAGTTGCCAAAGGAATTTCTCGAATATCAACGCCATCAAATTTAATGCTTCCGCCTGTAACATCGTACATTCGTTTAAGCAGATTGATGATTGTTGTTTTTCCAGAACCAGTAGCACCCATAATTCCTAAAGTCTGTCCGGCTTTAATTTCAAAACTAACATCCTTAAGAATTTCCCGTTCACCTGATTTATAAGAAACATTTTCAAATGCAATGTTTCCGCTTAAATCATCAGCAGTAAAAAGTGCATTTGCCAAATCAGAATCCAAAGCCTGATTATGAGCGGCATTTTTCTTTTCAAGTTCAGATTCATCATTAATATCTGGCATTTCACCATAAATTTTGTTCAATCGTTTAATACTTGCTTTTGCAGAAGACAAACCGTTTGTAAGCCATCCAAGCATTTCCATTGGCCAGATCATATTTCCAACATACTGAACAAGAGCCATCAATTCACCAACCGAAAGCTGTTTGCCGTTATCAAAAGGATTTCCTTTAATAACAAAAAGTCCGCCTAAAAGAAGAATGAACAGGGACAAAAGTCGTGCAATCATCTGAATCATAGGATTGTACTTAACAAAAACACGGCTTAAATCAATATTCAGTTCATAATACTTCTGATTGTGCTTATGGAATTTATTGATTTCAAAACCTTCACGGGCAAAAGCCTTTACAGTTCTAACACCAGCAAGATTTTCAGCAGCAGTATTATTCAACTGAGAATTCTTTTCAGCAAGTTCACCAAAAAGAGAATCCAGTTTGTTTTCCATTCTGATTGCAATAAAACCTGAAAGGAACATGCCAACAATAGGAATGATAGAAAGCTGCCAGTTAATTCTAGTCATAAAGAACATTGTAGTAATAACGCGAATTATAACTTCAGCAATCAAAATACCCATAAAAGTCGCAATATCCCAGATGCGGTCAACATCATCTTTAACACGGCTCATCAGTTCACCAGAGTTTATGCCATCAAAGAAATTTGCAGAAAGACTCTGAATTTTCTGAAAAAGATTGATTCTAACTTCACTGGCAATCTTACTTCCACAGTAGTCGCACAAAAATTCCTTTGTATACTGAAAAATACAGCGGCCAACTCCAATTGCAAGAATACCAAGCAAAAGCAGCTGTAAAACATCCATATTTTTAGCAATCAGAACATCATCAACAATATGCTGAACAATAATTGGAGCCAGCATATCCAGCAAAGTACTGACGCTCATTGCCAGAAGCGCCAGCAGATACAAAAACGCATACTTTTTAAAGTAGCGACCTAAATTCAACTTGTTCATAGCGATGTATTTTTTAACCAACATTTATAGAAAAAAAACGGACAAAAAGTGGATCCGAAACCTAAAAAAACACACGGTAGGATTCGTGTGGACAAAAATCGTTTAGCGAGGGAATAAACGTATATATAAACTCTACCTATTAAAGAAAAAATCGTCAATTCAATTTATTAAAGTATTAGTTTAATTACAAAAAAAGAAGAGATTTTTTCAATTTAAATATAGGGGTTTATGGAGTATTATATATAGAAGAAAATAAGTCAGGAGTTCAAAATGAAATACGATATTTCAATAAATGGAAATGAAAAACTAAAATTCAATAATAATGTCGATTTTTGTGTAGGAACAGGCCGAATGGGACTTGCTCTTACAAAAGAATATTTAGATCAGCTTAAAATTGTTCAGGATAACATTGGTTTTAAATTCATTCGCGGTCACGGACTTTTTTGCGATGATATAGGAATCTATCAGGTTTATAATGATACTTCTGCTTTGGATAAAAAGCCTGCAGATTTCCCAAGTTATAAAGAATATTTTGAATATCTTGATGCAAACGGAAAAAAATCGGTTGAGTATAATTTTACTTATTTTGACCGGGTTGTGGATTCATATCTTGAATTAAATATTCGTCCTTTCCTTGAGCTTGGATTTATGCCAAAAAAGATGGCTTCTGGCGATCAGACTGTTTTTTATTGGAAAGGAAACACAACTCCACCAGCCGATTATTCAAAATGGACAGATATGGTAAAAGCAACTTTGCGCCATTTAATTGAACGTTATGGCGAAGAAGAAGTTCTTGCCTGGCCAATTGAAGTTTGGAACGAACCAAATCTCCCAGGATTCTGGAAAAATGCCGACATTGATGAATATTTTAAATTGTATGAGCTTACTGCAAAAGCCGTAAAGGAAGTAAATCCAGCATTCAGAGTAGGTGGACCTGCAATTTGTGGTGGAGCCGATGAAAAATGGATGAAAGGTTTCTTGAATTTCCTTACAGAAAAAAAGCCTCCAATCGATTTTATTACCCGTCATCATTACACAACAGAGCTGCCGGTTGATAAAGGTCACTATGGCTATGCAAAGCTTATGCCTTTGGACGAAACTTTGCAGACTTTGCGTGATTGTCGAAAAATCATAGATGCATATCCAGATTACAAGGATTTACCATTCTATATCACAGAGTTTAATACTTCGTACATTCCAAACTGTCCGCTGCATGATACAAACTTAAATGCCGCTTATATTGCCAGAACTCTTGCAGAAATTGGAGACTATGTAACAGGTTATTCTTACTGGACTTTCGGCGATGTTTTTGAAGAACGAGGAATTCCTTTTACACCTTTCCACGGAGGATTTGGACTTTTAGCCAATGGCGGTATTCAAAAACCAACTTATTGGACTTTCAAATTCTTTAAGGATTTAAAAGAAAACGAAGAAAACTGTGTTTACCGCGATAAGAACATTGTAATTGTAAAAACAAAAGACGGTTCTTATAAGGGAATTGCCTGGAACCTAACTTTAGAAACAAAAGAACAGGAAATCACTTTTAATATTAAGTTGCCACAGTTAAAAGGAAGAAACTGCCTTCTTGTACAGACTGTAGATGAAGCAACCTGTAATCCTGCAAAATTGTGGCACGATCTTGGCGAACCAGCAAATCCAACTGCACAACAGACAGAACTTTTGCAGGCTGCCGCAAAACCTTTGTACACAACAACAGTTCTTCAAGACAAGAGCGATTTTGCCCTTACCGCTACAAGAAATGCAGTTATCTATTTTGAAATAAAGCCGTCGCCAATAACAAGTGACAACGGTTTTGACTGGGATTTTTACGATAAAATGGAGTAGAAATTATTTTCTAACCATATCTCTTGTAATTTCTTTAAGACTGTGGGCACCGCACATAGCCATTGTATCAGCCAGTTCAGCACCAATTTTGTCGATGTAACACTGAACTCCTTCAGCGGCACCGCCAAATACGGCTGGTACAAATGGTCTGCAAATAATTACGCCATCAGCACCAAGAGCAAGAGCCTTAAATACATCAACACCAGTACGGATTCCGCCGTCAACAAGAATCTTCATTTCGCCTTTTACTGCTGCAGCAATTTCTTCAAGAACTTCTGCTGTGGCAGCACACTGGTCCAAAACTCGTCCACCGTGATTAGAAACTACAATTGCGCTGGCACCAGCTTCTTTTGCTTTTAATGCAGCTTTTACAGTCATAACCCCTTTAACAATAAAAGGTTTGTTTGCAATCTTAATGATTTCCTTTAATTCTTCAACAGTTTTACTTCCTGCAGGAGGAGTCATATTCTTTAAGAAAGGAAGGCCTGCTGCATCAACGTCCATAGCAACTGCAAAACTGTCAGAATTTTTTACATATTCCATCTTAGTTTTAATAGTATCAATATTCCAAGGCTTTACAGTAGGAATACCAATGCCACCAGCTTTTTTAATAGCTTGTGTGGCAACAACCATTACTTTTTCAACAGCACCGTCACCTGTAAAAGCCGCAATTCCACCTTTAGCACAAGCATCAACAAGAATATCGTTGTAGCTCATGTCATCATATTTTTCGCCATAATGAAGATTTACAGCACCAACAGGACCTGCAAAGAATGGATATTTAAAAGTTTTTCCAAAAAGCTCAAGGGAAGTATCAATTTTTTTATTTTCAGTAAGAGTGTCCATGTTTACTCTTATTTCCTGCCATTTCTGGTAGTTACGAATAGCACCATCTCCAGAACCTTTTGCTCCAGGACCTGGCATCTGGTTTCCACAAGCTTTACCATTACAAACAGGACAAGCCTTGCAGTATTTTCCAATACACTCTCTAGCCGCTACTAAAACTTCGCTGTAATTCATTAAAAATCTCCTAATTGATAAACTC
>JAKSTK010000112.1 GCA_024402615.1 Treponema sp. | reverse complement strand
GTCCATTAAAAATAAAACGTTTGTTAGTCAAATACAAAATCCCCGAATCAAGCTTTGTAAGTTCCTGCGATGTAATTCTATTAGGTTGAATTGAACCTGCTTTCCAGCGAAGATTTCCAATAATTTTTGTACTGTAGGTATATCCTGAATAATTAACCCGTCGAGTTACGCTTCTTTCTTCAAACCATTCAACAGGAATTCTGAAGTGAAGTACTTCATTGTTCTGAAGCAGAATATCACTCTGCAAAACTGGAAGACTTCCGTACATAAGTTCCCAATTCTGACGATATTTTGCAAGTTTTTTTTGAACATCAGCAGGAAACTTAAGCTTAATGCCAAGACGGCTTGCAGCTTCAAACATAATTCTTTCATCTTCAGGAGAATAAATTTCTGAATCAAACACAGGTTTTGTAAAACTGTCTATCTGCGATTTTACAGCCTTACAGTAAAGGTCTTTTGCAGCTGATTCCGAAAGCTGAAGATTCATACGGAGCTGTTCGAGCGACTGTTTTTCTTCTGGCGAAATAAAACCATCACGAAGATATTCTTTTATTCGCTCTGAATAATAAGGAGCGGCAATATCATCGATTAAAGTTTTACTTGTCTGTGCAGGAAGACGGAGTAAATCATTCAGCTTTGTAATTGTGCGCATATCCTCAACAGTAAGAAACATTTTGCTCATGCATTTTTTGATATAACGGCTTTCCAGTGATGTGCGTTCCTGAAGGAAATCTGAATTTTCTTTGATTGAATATTTTAAGAAAATTTCTTTAATTTTTTCCACATTCAGATAATTCAGTGAATTTTCATATTCAGAAAGGAGATTTTCCAGTTCGATTATGAAGTTTGCTTTTGGTTCTTTGTTGATAAGTTTCTGAAAACCGTTCTTCTTAAGTAAAT
The DNA here is from genome assembly GCA_024402615.1 of Treponema sp. GTDB lineage: Bacteria > Spirochaetota > Spirochaetia > Treponematales > Treponemataceae > Treponema_D. Next base: position 4,769 of record JAKSTK010000112.1, on the reverse strand, counting down.
TCTGCTTATTGTACAAAGCCATATTCTGCCTCCTGCATTTTTATGGTTACAGAATAACAGGTCAAGGTGCCAAAGAATGACACTGTAATTTTTTTTAGGTGGAAAATTTAAAATAACAATAAATATAGTGTCGCTAATTGGCACCTTATGGGGTTACAATAGAGAAAGATTAAGCAAGGAATTTTATTCATGACAAAAAAAATTGAAATTTTGGAAACCTTATTCGAAATAAAGAAATTCACTCCTAACGAAAGTCAGAGGAAAGCCATTCTTCACACCAGTGGACCTTTATTTTTAACGGCGGGACCTGGCTCAGGAAAAACCAGAGTACTCCTTTGGCGTACACTCAATCTCATTGTTTTTGAGGAAGTAAAACCTGAAGAAATTTTTCTTGCAACCTTTACAGAAAAAGCAGCACATCAACTTAAGGAAGGTTTACAGGGGCTTCTATCTCTGGCAACAAAATACACACACAAACCTTATGATATTTCCCAAATGTATGTAGGAACTCTTCATTCTTTATGTCAGAAAATCCTTGTTGATGGTCGTTTTGCGGCAGAATCAGGAAAAGGAAAAAGGCCCGCCATAATGGATGATTTAGATCAATATCTGTTTATTTCTAACAATAAAAACTGGAATGAAATAATAGCCGCATCCGGACTCGAAATTGATCTTGAAGATGATGAAAAAAAGATGGCATTTTACAAAAGTATCAATGAATGGTTTGGAGATCACAGTTCTTCAAAAATGAATGCCGTAAAAAACTGTATTTCATTTTTTAACAGAATGAGTGAAGAAGATTTTAGTGATACTTTTCTGGAAGAATCAAAAAATGAAACAGCCGGTGAAACAGAAACTGTTTTAATCAATATGACTTTAGCATACAGAAAACTGTTACGACAGGGCAATTCAGAAAAAGTAGATTTTGCTTCTTTGCAGCAAAGTGCTTTAAATTTTATTACTGTGGCGCCAGATTTTGGTAATATTTTTAAACATGTAATTGTTGATGAATATCAGGATACAAATACTATTCAGCAAAGTATTTATATGGCTTTGTCCAGCGGTCATCATAATATTTGTGTAGTAGGAGATGATGACCAGGCACTTTATCGTTTCCGTGGTGCTACTGTAGAAAATCTGATTGATTTTGAAAACATTTGCGAATTTTACTTACAGCACCGTCCAACAAGAATCGATTTAAATATTAATTATCGTTCAAGAAAGCAGATTGTAAATACATATGTGCAGTTTATTGAGGACTGTAACTGGGCAAATCCTGATAATGCTAATGAATTTTACAGAATCATGGATAAAAACATTAAAGCCTTTAGTAAAGATGAGCGTTCCTCAGTTCTTCATTCCTGGGGTAAGAAAGAGGAAGTAGTTACAGAAATTGTAGATTTTGTAATCAAACTTAAACAGGAAGGAAAAATTGCAGATTATAATCAGTGTGCTTTTTTATTTCCGTCATTACGGGGAAATCAAGATGGTATGAGTGCCCCTGTAAAAGCTTTTGCAGATGCATTCAGAGAAAAGGAAATTCCATTTCATGCACCAAGAGCAAAGAATTTTCTTTTTACAGATGAATGTCTTGTAACTTTTGGACTGCTGGCAATTATTCTGCGCATTCAGCCAGATATAGATAATACAGCCGGTGGAATGAAAGTATTCCATGAATGGATACAGGAAGCAATTACAGTAAGTTTTGATATTCTTACTACAGATAAAGAACTGCAGATTTTTATTAATAATAAACGAGCTGAAATTGCTGCTGCAAAAGAGGATTATGAACTTTTGAAAGCTTGCTGCGAGAACCAGAAACTTGATCTGGAACAGAATGCTGATGAGACAATTATTTCTCTGCTAAGAAAGTGTGAAAATCTACATCCTCACACAAAAGAAATCCTTTACGGAGCAAAACTCTTTAATTATATTCAGAAACGTAATGCAGAAAAACGACCGTTAACTGTGTCTTATGTACTGGCAAGAGCTACAGCTTTACGATGGACACTTCTGGATTTGTTCTATCAGTTACAGGGTTTTACCTGGTTTTGCGAAGATTTTCAGATGGCAGAAGCAGGTTACGACGGCGGGTTATATAATTTTGGACTAATAAGTCAGTATCTTTCAAAATACATGGAAACTCACTCTTCAATTTTGACAGGCCGAAGTTTTGAAGAGGATATGCTTTCAAAGAGTTTATTCTTCTCATATTTGTATACTTTATTCAGAAGAGGTGAAGGAGAATACGAAGATGATGAGAATCCATTTCCAAAAGGAGCAGTTCCTTTCCTTACAATTCATCAATCAAAAGGACTGGAGTTTCCAGTTGTTGTGCTTGGTTCTGTTGCTCACAGGAAGAAGTCTGCACGACCACTAGATGTATTTGTCCGCAATTTCTTAAGTTCGGCCGGAAACAGTGACGGTCTTGAAGAACCTTTAGAAATGATGGATGAATATGACACAATGAGAATGTTTTATGTTGCTTTAAGTCGAGCAAAAGATCTGCTTGTAATCAGTCAATTTAAGGGAGCTGGACAGACAACCTACCGTCCTTTTGACAATCTGTTTATAAACAATCAGTTTGAACATCCATGCGAATATGATCTTAATAATCTTCCTGCATCAGAAGCAAAGGATGAGGGATTGGCAAAAGTGTACAGTTACACGGAGGATTATCTTTCTTATATCCGTTGTCCAAGAAATTATATGGCTTTTAAAAAATATGGTTTTGTACCATCCAGAAGTCAAACCATATTCTTTAGTTCTCTGGTTCACAGAACAATCGAAGATTTACAGAACTATGTAGCCGAACAGCAGCAAAATGGAGGTGAACAGTAATGGATGATTATGAATACAGTTTCACAACTGAAAATGACGGACTCCTGGAAGAGAAACTTAAAGAGTTTTTTGAAGCAAACTTCCAGTACCTCAAAGAAACAAACGGACATACAATTGACAGCCGCATGAAAGAATTTGCTTACAGACAGGTTTTATGTTATTGGAAAAAGAATCGTAATCTCATAGAAAAAGCTACTCGTTCAGAAGTAAAATTGAGCTTGCCGGAACAGCAAACTCCTGGCAAAAACTATTCGTATACGCTGGAAGGAACAATTGATGTTGTTCGGCAGAATGATAAAAACTGTCTTTTTGATATTACAACCAGAAGCATAGATCAGATAAATGGAGAAATAAATTCTTTCCGTGAACAATTGAATGTATACGCCCATATATGGAAAGGTCTAGATAACAGAAATACAATCGATGAACTGGGAGTTATATCAACTTCGGTACCTAAAAATGTGCGGGAAGCTATGGATTCAGGAAATCCAGAAAAAATCGAAAAAGCTTTTGAAGAATGGGAACCTGTAATTGATATGGAATACAGTGAAGATGAAATTGCAGAAATGATAAACAACTTTGGCGAAGTTGTAGAAAAAATTCAGGACTGTAATTTCAAGGCTCCTGATACAGAAAAACTTCTGACTGTAGTTCCCGGAACTAATGAAACCTACGGAAATCATATATGTTCAAACTGTGATATCAGATTCTCTTGCGATTCTTACAGGAAATATAAAAATCAAAAATCAGATGAACACATATATTCAATCAATGAAGATTTAGAAAACGAAACTGAAGAAGAAAACTGATAAAACGGGAAAAAAGAGAAAATAACAATGAGTAAACTTACAGAATATATTGGAAGCCAGTTTGGAAATCCACGGGGGATTGTTGGATTTATTTGCTGCAAATGTATGAATATCATCAACAAAAAAATGTACAGAAAAACTGTTTCTATTTTAACATTGAATAATAATCAGAAACTTCTGGATATCGGTTACGGCAACGGATATCTTCTCAAACAGGCAGATAAAAAGTTCGGCTGTGAGCTTTATGGAATTGATATTTCTGAAGATATGAAGGTTCTTGCGGAAAAGCGGAATAAAAAGGCATTAAAAGCCAAGCGTCTGAATCTTGAGGTAGGAGACTGCTGTAATCTTCAGTTTGCTGATAACACTTTTGATGCAGTTTCTTCCATAAATACAGTTTACTTTTGGGCAGACACCGTAAAAGGACTTGCTGAAATCCGCAGATGCCTCATTTCCGGTGGATGTTTCATCAACGCAGTTTACACAAAAGAGTGGCTTTCCAGAACAAAAATGGCAGAAAAAGGCTTTAAAAAGTTTGATCCGGAAGAACTGGTTGAACTTGGAAAACATGCCGGATTTGAAAAGATTGAAGTTACAGAAATCGTAAAAGGAAAAAGTTTTGCGGTGGTTTATTGGAAATAGAGAAAACTGGAACGGGAAGATTTTCTGATTGAAGTATCGTTAAATGAGACACCTCCTGTAATAAAATGAAATTAACATTAAGGAGGTACATTATGTCTGATTTTCAATTTCCTACAGACCCTATGACGATTTGTAAATGTTTATACAGTACAGAAACTTATTTTAGTAGATGTGTTGGTTTCTGTAGTTTTCACAATGCATATCTCACTACAAAACAATTGAAAACAAAAAATTGTCTCGGAAAAAACTGTAATGCTTTAATAAGACAGAATGGACATCCTTTCTGGATAGAACGCTCATTACACAAAGTAAACAGAAAATCGAGAAAAGAAGAAGTCACTGCAAAACTTAATTCAGTGAGAACTAAAACTGTAAATAGCCTTAAAACTGAAGAACACAGAACAAAACAAAAGCGATATATCTGTCTTGATCTGGAAATGAATGAATTGACTTCAAAGGAACGAAAACCATTAAAAG
>JAKSTK010000111.1 GCA_024402615.1 Treponema sp. | reverse complement strand
TAAATAATAACGGAAGTATTTCCTGGTGTACTCCAACAAGCCAGAATCTTCAGGCCGACTGGTATCTTACAACCGACGAACAGTGGTACGAATTCTAATCTAGTAAAAAAAAATGCTGAACCAAAGTTCAGCATTTTTTTTATTTATTCTTTTTATTTCCAGTCAGCAGTGTTTATTCCACAGCCTCGCATAAGTGCTTCTGAATAAACGTTTACATAACCATTTACACTTAAATCCCAGCTAAAGTCTTTCTGCATACCTTTTTTCTGCATATGTTTGATATGCTCTTTTTTGTTGTAATAAGCGTAAACTGCCCAACCAACAGTATCATATACAGCACCAGGAGTTAATGAATCAAATAAGAATCCTGTACCTTCACCACTAAATTCGTTGTACTGTTCAACTGTATCTGCCAAACCACCAGTTCTACGAACAATTGGTAAAGTTCCATAAAGCATAGAATACATCTGATTCAAACCACAAGGTTCATACTGAGATGGCATTAAGAAGAAATCAGAACCAGCTTCAATCAAATGAGAAAGTGATTCATCATAACCAATCATTGCTCTAAGATTAGGAAGTTTTGACTGTAATGCTTTAATTTCTTCTTCACACCACTTTTCACCGCTTCCCAAGATTGCAAACTGAACGTTCATATTTGCACAAATACTGTAAATTGAACCGTAGCCTGGAGCAAATACTTCGGCAATACCCTTCTGATCAGCAAGACGAGTAACAATTCCAATAACAGGAACATCAGGATTTACTTCAAGTCCCATTCGTTTTTGAAGTTCAGCTTTACATTTTGCTTTACCAGCCATATTCTTTGAATCAAAGTTTGCAGGTAAAAGCTTATCTTTCTTAGGATTCCATGTATCTAAATCACAACCATTAAGAACACCACGAACACAATCTGAACGAACTCTTAAAAGACCATCCATTCCAAAACCGCCTTCAGGAGCCTGAATTTCACGAGCGTATGTAGGTGAAACTGTTGTAATCATATCAGCACAAGAAAGAGCCGACTGCATAAGGTTTACACTACCATTTCTTTCAAAACCAGCACCGTAGTACAAGTTCCAGTCCAAACCAAGAGCTGGGAAAGAGCTTTCAGGATACCAGCCCTGATATCCAAGATTATGGATAGTGAATACTGAAGCTGTATGAGCAAAATAACCGTTACGGCAAACATGTTTTAAAAGAACTGGAACTAATGCACAGAACCAGTCATGAGCATGCATAATATCAGGATACCAGCCTAAGAAACGACACAACTGGAAAGCACCATGACACAATACTGCAGAACGGTAAGGATTATCGTGAAAATCAGGTTCTGCTTTTGTTCCATAAATACCATCGCGACCAAAAGCCTGTTCATGATCAATAAAATATACAGGAATATCTGTACCTGGTAATGGAGCATGATAGAATTTAACCCAAGTTTCTACCTGACCTGCAGCAACAGCAACAGGTTCATCAATAGCTGTAAGCTTAGTTCTGTCAATTTTATAATAACGAGGCATAACGATTTTTACATCATGTCCCTGTTTTCGTAAATTTATAGCCAATGCAGAAACAGCATCTGCCAATCCACCAGTTTTTGCAAAAGGTACAGCTTCTGAAGTTACCATCATTATTTTCATATTATTTCTCCTCTACAGCCTTTTTGAATGCATCTTTACTGTTCAAAATTGTTGCTTCCGAACAGCAATATGAAATGCGGAACCAGCCTTTTCCACAGAAACCACTTCCAGGTGCACAAAGAATGTTGTAATTCTTCATATGATTAGTAAAGGCCATATCATCATCATTCCAACTGTCTGGAATCTTTACAAATAAATAGAATGCACCATCAGGTTTAGCATATTTCAAACCTGCATAATCCATAACTTCGCAAATTTCTTTCATGCGTTTTTCATATAACGAAAAATCAGGTTCAGCATCCCAGCTTTCAGCAATAACTTTCTGGAAAAATGCAGGACAGTTTACAAAACCAAGAACGCGGGTACAGAAAATTGCAGCAGCCATAAAATCAGCCTTTTCAGGACAAACAGGATTTATACACAAATAACCAATTCGTTCACCAGGAAGACTAAGATTCTTAGCAAAAGAGGTTGCAATTACAGCGTATTCATATTTATCAAAAACAGATGCAACTTTCATATTATTGTAAGTAATTGCACGGTAAGGTTCATCACAAATCAAATATGGATAGCGACCAGTTTTTTCACCATGTTCTTTTAAAACTTTGGCAAGGGCAATAATATCTCCCTCAGAATAAATGCGACCTGTAGGATTATTAGGAGAATTAATCAAAACCGCAGCAGTTTTTTCGTTCAATGCAGCTTTAATATTATCAACATCAAGATTAAAATCCTCTTTTGTTTTTACAGGAACAACAACACCATTATAGTTTGCAACATAGTTATTGTATTCAGCAAAATATGGGCAAGGAATTACAATTTCATCTTCAGGATTCAAAATTGCCTTTAAAATTACATTCAATGCACCACCAGCGCCAACTTCCATAACAACACAATCAGCAGTTACAGGAACTCCCTGCTCTACTTCTGTTTTTTTAGCCATTGCAGCTCTTGTTTCAGGATAACCGGCATTTGGCATATAACCATGACGCAAATGTGTAGTATCAGCCGCAACCTTCATAACAGCATCAACAACTTTCTGAGGTGGATCCAAATCAGGATTTCCAATACTAAAATCGTATACTTTATCTGCGCCATATTTCTGTTTTAATAAAGCGCCTTCTTCAAACATCTTGCGGATTACACCGTTAGATGGACTTTCAACAATGCTTTTTACTTTCTTTGAAATCATAATAAAATATTATACCATATATCTTACTTTTTTTGTTAATTTTATGACGGCACTTATTTATTTTTCAAACACAAAAATCAGTTCGCTGCTGTGATTTTTATAACCGTGTATTCGCAGCTTACCTACGGACGGTCCTTCGGACTTGCTTCGCAACTGCTCATGTACGGCGTAAGTCCATCTTTTGCGAATAATCTGAAACCTTTTCATTTATACTATGTTTATTGAATATAAAACTTAATTCAACTATAATATGGAGGTTACTATGATTAAAAAAATTATTTTTACAACTTTTATTCTCCTTTTTGCCGCTCAGCTTTTTGCCTTTGATTTCTATAACAAAAATCTTAAATCCGAAGAATTAGCGACTCTTGAATCAGGCGAAGTTTTAATTAAAAATATTGCATATCCTAAAAATATGTGCTTAAAAGAAGGCTTTAATTCTGATTGTGACCGTTTAATTAAGGAAATTAAAGATTTAAGTCCAAAATATCTGGCCGAAATCATGCAGATTAAACCATATAAAGGTAACGAAAATTTACCACAGATTCTTTCAGGACTTTTGTATAATGTTTCAGAATATGCAGGCATTCCTTACTGGTCAGAACGAAATCAAAAATATTACGATTTATATGATTCAGCAGAAATTTTATCTGAAAAAAATATTACTGCAACTCAAAAAGAATTAAAGACTTTATTTGTAATGGAACCTTTTGGCAAGGTTTACGAAACAATTCAGTTAGAAGAAACTCCAAATCTGGTTTATTATTCTTCAATCAATACAAATAAACTTAGATATAAAGACGATTTTGACTGTGTTTGGCCTAATAAACTTAAAATCTGCATTCTTTTATTTAGAGACGGAGAAAACTGGGTTTTATACGGAATTGGCGGTGTAAATGCTCCAAGAATTCCATTCTTTACTGAACGAATAGAAACTTCATTTATAAATAGAATCAAAACTTTCTGTAATTTTATTTTCAGTAAGTTTTAATATTATAAGGGGAATAATATGATCTGGCTTATTGGCTGCAATGGTATGCTTGGAAAAGAAGTTGCAAAACAACTTGATGAAGGAAAATTCAACTGGATTGGAACAGATAAAGAAGTTGATATTACAGATCCAACCGCCCTTGCCGATTTTGAAAAATCAGTAGAATCTTCTTCATATTTAAAAACAGATACATTAGATAAGCACATAAACTGGATTATAAACTGTTCTGCTTACACAAATGTAGATAAAGCCGAAGAAGATACTGAACTTGCAACAAAGTTAAATACAGAAGGCCCATTAAATATTGCCAGATTAGCCCGTAGAATTGGAGCAAAATTAATTCATATTTCTACAGATTATGTTTTCAATGGAAATGGCACATCTCCTTATACCGAGGATATGCCAAAAGATCCTTTAGGAGTTTACGGAAAAACAAAAGCCGATGGCGAAGATTTAATTCAAAAAGAAATGAATCAGTATTACATTCTTAGAACTGCATGGCTTTACGGATTCAAAGGAAAAAACTTTGTTTATACAATGACCAATTTAATGAACAGCCATGATTCAATTAAAGTTGTAAATGACCAGAAGGGAACTCCAACCTGTGCAGTAGATTTAGCAGCGGTAATATTAAAAATTATTGAAAAATCAGATAAAGCTACCGAAGCTTTTGGAAAACATAGTGCCCCATCTTTTGGAATCTACCATTTTACCAACGGCGGCGAAACAAACTGGCACGAATTTGCCTGCGAAATCTACAAACTTGGAAAAAAACACAACAGAATTACACAAACTTGCACAGTAAATCCTTGTACCACAGAAGAATACGGCGCAAAAGTTCAGCGTCCAGCCTATTCAGTACTATGCAAAGAAAAAATCTGCAAAGAATTAAAAATAAAATTACCCGACTGGAAAGTAAGTCTAGAAAAGTTTATTAAAAGCGATAATTTTGGGTGTAATTAGGGGATAAATAGTGAAAAAATTCTTCCATCTATTTTTATTGTTTATTGTTTCCTCATCCTTATTTGCACAAGTAGCATTAAAATCTGTTGAAGAAGAATATTTTGATTTTTTAACTTTACAAGGTTTAGTTGAACGCCCTACTCTTGGGTATCGAACACTAAGTGATTCTGTCTGGAATATTCCAGAAGGAACAGAACATATCTGGCAGAATAATAACCTTGGAACTACAAGAATTGTTTGGGAATCAGATAATCAGGGAACAAACTGGTTTGACAAAGGTTTTTACCACGGATTTAAATACAGATTATTTGGACCAGATTGGTTTAACAGTTATAACACTGCAGCTCCTTATGGTCAGAATGATGGAGCCTTATGGCAAGGAAAAGGTTATAATACAAGTTTAACTGGCGGTATAAGATTTGAAGGATATGGTTTTGAACTTACCTTAAAACCTCAGTTATCTTGGATGCAGAATTTACCATTCAAAACTAATAATGAAATCTATCAGAATCCCTATTCCTACACATTTACTTCTGTTGAAGGAAAATTTACTCATTATATAGATTATGTACAACGATATGGAGACAAATCTTTCTTTGATTTTAGTTTAGGCGATTCAGAAATTAGATGGAACTGGAAAGCTTTGACTTTTGGTTTTGGAACACAATCTCCTTGGCTAGGGCCTGCACAATTAAATCCAATGCTTGGAAGTAATAATGCAACTCCATATTTAAAATTTGATGCAGGTTTAAGGAAAATGCCTGTAGTAATACCTGGCATAGATTTTAATTTAGGAAATATCGAAGGTCGTATCTGGACAGGTAAACTTGAAGCTTCTGATTATTTCAATTATAAGCCTCAGACAAATGATAGAATGCTTAATGCAATGTCTGCTTCGTACCAGCCATCTTTTATTCCAGGCTTTACTTTTGGTTTAAATAGAAT
>JAKSTK010000110.1 GCA_024402615.1 Treponema sp. | reverse complement strand
CGGATTTTGGCTGTATGACAAAGTGCCGCTACGCCACGCTCCTGACGAAGCTGTGAGGGAATCGCATCGTCCGTAACGTTTTTCTCTGTCCCCTTTGTAATTACAAATCCCACTTTGCTCTGTCCCCTTTGTATTTATAATTCCGCATTCCGCATTCTGCATTCTTAATTCCAAATTTCCGTTCACTCTGCCAAGGCGTGGAGCAGCGGCGGAGCCGGCCACCGCAGACGGAACTTTTTTGTTCCGGCGAGGAGGCTGAGGGTTACCGAACTGCGCAAGGCCGTTTTGGTTTTTCCAGGCTGGCACTCAAAATGAAAAGAATCTGTGTTATAATAGAAAAATGAGTAAAAAGGACGCTAACAGACAATTACCCGGGAAGAAACTTTCCGTGCCAGAAATTATTGATTATTGTAAAAACACTCTGGGGATTACTTTTAACATTAAATCTGAAGAAGAGGCTGCGGATTTTCTTTCGAAAAATAATTATTTTTTCAGATTAAAACAGTATGCAGATATTGCGGAAAAGTCTAAAACCAAGAGCGGAAAATATGTTGGGGTTGACTTTGGACATCTTGTTGAGCTCTCGGTAATTGATATGTTCTTAAGAAAATTGATTCTTAAAATGACTATTGATTTTGAACATTCTCTGAAAGTAAAACTCATTAACGACAGCCAGAATAATCCGGATGATGACGGTTATGCGGTTGTTCAGGCATTTTATTATGACCATCCTGCAGAAAAGGCTCATACCGAAACTGGAAATTCTATTACTTTCTACAATAAAAGTGTTTACGAAAAATATAAGGATTCTCCTTCTGTATGGTCTATTGTTGAGCTGCTGAACTTTTCTGGATTTATTAATTTTTATTCTTACTACTACGAATATTTTAATCTTGAATGTGAATACACAAAGCATTTTGAATCTGTAAGAAGATTGCGTAACTCTGCGGCTCATAACGCCTGTATGTTATGTAATTTTTCTTCACAGTCCTGGTTCAAATTTGACACAGGTTTATGCTTTGAACTGCTGGAAGCAAATCTTGGTTTGAGCAACGGTAATATTACAAACTGTATGAAAGTTCCTTTGCTGAATGACTTCACCGTAATGCTTTCTAACTACAGCAAGTTGATTTCTTCTCCTAAAGTAAAAGAGAAAACTTTTGAAGAATTGAAGATTTTTTTTGACGGAAGAATGGTTTATCACAAGGAATATTTTGAAAAATTTACTGATGTAAAAAATGCTTACACTTTTGCCCGTAAAGTGCTTGAATATTATTCAGGAAAATAAAAAACCATTTTTCGTATCTGCAACTATTTCGATCAGCTCTAGATTACTTTTTTATTCAACCACTTTCCGCTGAAAATTCGCGCACCGAAAAACATGATTCTGACAAGCCAGTCGCAGATCATTGAAAACCATACGCACAAGGCACCGTAACATTCCGGTAAATTAAAATAATCCATAAGTCCCAGCAGGCGTGTTTTCTGAAAAACAAAGGAAAGTCCTACGCGGATAATCCACATACTGGCAGTTGAAACTATCATTGTGTAGGTTGCATCTCCTGCAGCCCGTAAAGCATTTGGCAGACAGAATGACATACACCAGAAAAGCATTCCAAGAATTCCGTGGGTCAAAACTATTAACCATGCTGCATTGATTGTATCTTCCCCTAAACCTAAGAAGCTTAAAATCCAATGAGACGAAAGTAAAAATGGAATATTTATTGCGGCAAATCCTAAGTATGCCCATATCATGAGTTTTTTGGTGTAATAAATTGCCTGGTCTTTTCTGCCGGCACCAAGACACTGTCCGATAACTGTAAGCATACACATTCCTAAGGCACTGCCCGGTATAACTTCTACCCCGGCAAGTGTATTTCCTGCAGCATTGGCGGCAATTGCTCCTGTTCCGAACAAGGTTACAACATTCAGAACGAGAACTTTCCCAAACTGGAAGGAAGAATTTTCCAGCATATTAGGAACACCGATTTTTAGAATCTTTCCGATAAATTTTGAATCTGGCCGTGTTTTACTGATCCCTTTAATAGAAATAAAATAACTTTTTTCTTTTTCTTCCCCTCTGTTTCCTTTTTCATAATAAAGCAGAAGTAGAAGAACTATAGCTGCCAGAGTACGGGATATGAAGGTTGGCCAGGCAACTCCTTCAACATAGAAATTAAAACCATAAATCAGAAGGTCATTTCCACCAATATTCAGAAGGTTTACAAGAACTGCAATATTCATACTGATGCGGGAATTTCCATTGGAACGGAATAAAGCTGCAGCGGCGTTATATAGTGCAATTCCAGGTATTGCATACAACTGCACCGCCAGTAGCAAGTGCCGCGAAAAGGGCCGAAAGCAGAACATTTATCTGATCAACAAGAGAAACACCACTGACTGCTGCCTCTCACAAAGAAGAAACCATAAATATGTCCGCAATACCGAGGGAAATCTGTAAAACCTGTTCAATAAGCAGTGGCCAGATAATGTGCCACAATTGTCGGTTAGAAAATATTAAATCAGGAATCTTCTGTTTTTTCATATCTGCCAGTCCAGAATACTCATAAGATAATTTTCTTCATCAACAATAAGACGGGAAATTTCTTCGCCCGAATCATACAGCTGAATTAAAAAGGAATCCACCGAAAAACACCTAACCACAAATTCATATGGAGTTCCCTTGAACTTTTCTGTAAGTAAAGATTTTATGGTAGCAATATTCAACTGAGCCATTTTCTGATGTTTACGATATTCCAGAAGCTTGGCGTTAAAATCTTCATCCAGATTTTTAAGAGTTTTAATTAAATGATCAATAACTGTATAAGGCAGCCGGGAGAAAAAAGTATTGGTCAAAAATTCTTTATTGTTCTGATGCTGCAGACTCAATTCTACATAAGTACTTTTAATTTTTGTATTACGGTCGTGTTTTGCATCACCATTGATATCAATAAGAAAATCTTTTGTTTCGGAAAGGCGGACTTCTATTGTTGCACGAACTCCAGGCATTGTACCCGGAATTTCCTGATATCCAAAAGAAGTAACTTCATTTTCAATTGAAATGTCATCCAGACGGGAAATAAAATCTTCACAGGATTCGCCAACATCCGGCATTTCGCTGTTCAGTTTCTGAAGCTCTGCAAAGGTGTCGTTCCAATATTGTCGGATAAATAATTCTTCCTGCATTTTTCCCTCCTGTAATTAAATTAATGGAATAAAGGTTGCCATATTCCCCGGAATTTTTTCTACCCAGACTTTTCCTTTTGTATAATATGTCTGTGATGTAAAAATCCATAGGACATCCACTTTCTGCCGGCCTTTGAAAACCGGATGTGGTCCAAATCCGTCCGTAAAAAAAATCAGGCCGTCATATTCTTTGTGCTGACAGTAAAAGTCTGCGGCGGGCTGAAACTCTGTCCCTCCCCTTCCGTGAATTTCTACTGTCTCACAGGCACTGCTCATTTCCATTACACCGCCTTTTATTTCTTTATCAAACTGAATTACATCGATTTTCTCAATACCGTATCTGAAAAACTGATTAATAATAGAAAAAACATATTCAAGATTTGAACGGTTGATTGAGGAACTTACATCCACCGCTATAAGCAGTCTGGACGAAATATTGTATCTGCTGCCCAACCGTTCAAAACCAAATCTCCGGTTAGGTTTCATTCTGGTTAATCTGCGGTTTGAAGAAATTATAGAAGTACTGAAGTGGCGCAATATTTCTCCGTAATTCATTTCTACTGTTCTGTTAGCCTGAATCAATTCTTTAATTGCACCGCTTACACTACCCCACTGCATTGATTTTTCTGTATCTTCAATAAGATTATTGATTTTTGCCTGTGCAAGATTATCCTCTCCCCACAAAGAAGACTGGTCTGAAAGGACTTTATCATTTCCCTCTTCCGTTGTAGTTTCCATTACCATCAGAAGTTTGGTATACCATTCTTCAAAACACAGATCCTTTGGTAGAGAAACCATTCCGTTTACATATTTTACATGCTCTTTCCAAAACTGAAGAACTCCTGCACCATAAACATTTTCCCATCGATTAAGAAGAGAATTCCATTTTTTTACCTTATATATTTCTCCACTCTTTTCAAAGAAAAATCTGTCTTTATCTATTTTTGCCTCAATACCATTTTCAACCTTTGTAATTCTTATTGCCTGATTTTTATTAAGATATTTTTGAATTTCTGAGGCCGGAATTTGTAAAGGTGCTGAATTAAGAGAAAGATGATCATTTTCGGTATAAAGCTTTTTTGACTGAGGATCAAAAGGATTATTAAGCAGAAGAATTCGGTCCATTATATCTTTAATAACTTCTACACCTTCAAGTTTTACATCTGTCTGATAAGTTGAATATATAACGGCATCGCTGGAAACTGTAAGATAAGGCTTCTTCGCGCCGGTTGGCTGTCTCTGATAAGGATGTTTGAGCAAAATACGGAAACATTCAATTTTGAGATATTCGGCAATTTGATTTATTTTTAGTTCAGCAAGAAGTCTGGGGTTATACTCAATCCGTAATTGACCTGTTCGGAAAGGAACAGACATTTTCTGATTTTCTACCAGTTCGTGAGTACAATAAACTGAAAATAAAAGTGGCTCGGAAAGAAACCAGTCTTGTGTAATTTTATTCAGAACCGAGGTCATTTCTTTTCTCATGAACTAATCCTAATTACCAAGTTCCGAAATAAAGTTTTTAATTCCTGCGTAAATAGTTTTCTGACATTTAGTTGCTATTGTAACAACCGCATGAGGATAGGCAGCAGAAGTAAAAAGATTTGTAAAATGAGCCATTACTTCCTTACTTTTCAGATTATTAATAGTAGAAAAATATAATTGAAGATTTGCAAGAATTTTATCTTCTTCCACATCAGGATAATTATGAACATCCAGTATACGGAAAATTCCTTCATTAATGACTGCAATTTCTGGAACTTTATACTTAAGAAGATATGGTCGAACAGAAGTCATAAAATTAGCCGCATTCAATACTTCATTTGCGGTGATATATTTATTCTGGGATATTGCGGCAAAAAACCTGCTGGCGGCCGCTGCTCCAATAATTCCGGAAATTACATTTAAATCCTGATTTCCCATTCCGCTCATGTTTTTCATAACATTGGAAAGACGTTCCCAGGAACGGCGGTCTGGAGTTCTTTCAAGACCAAAGATTGTTTTATCAAACTCAAGTCCATCAAGAAGATTATTATTTTCTGAAATAAAATCAATGATTCTCTGATCAATACCTGATTTTTCTGCCCAGACAAGCCACTCGCTGACAGTTGGAGTAAATTCGTAGACATTAAATCTTGAGACCAGCGCAGGATCCAGTTCTGTCAAAGTATACTGATCTCCGCTGTTTACTGCAGATATAACCCTGCTTCCAGCAGGCAAAGCTTTTCCGGCAAGTCTTCTGTTTAAGGTTAAATCCATAATTGTCTGAAGTACTTCCGGTCTGGCACGGTTTAATTCATCAAGAAAAAGAACAATTGGTTCATTGTCTGTGGGAAACCAGTAAGGAAGAAGGAATTCTGTTTTACCGGTAGCAAGATTTTTTTCGGGAAGTCCTATCAAATCTCCCGGATCGCTCATTTGACCAAGAAATAAAGTTACAACTCTTATTCCCTGTGAAGTAAAATATTTTTCAAGAATCTGTGATTTTCCAATACCATGTCGTCCAACCAGCATAACATTTTGCTCGGGAGGAGTAACCTTAAGAACATATTCCAGTCCTGCTGTATCTATTTTTGTCATTT
>JAKSTK010000011.1 GCA_024402615.1 Treponema sp. | reverse complement strand
TAAATGATTATGTTGATAATACAACTCTGGATATTCTGGTTGAAAAAAATAGAGCTGATCCTGGGTTTGAATATTGCATTTAGAATTGAATAACAATTCATAGTTAAATAAAACGGCCGTTCATTGTTAGGAGGTACAGTGAACGGCCGAAATATTTTAAATCAGTTTAGCGATTTATTTTTTGTGACGATTAGCGGTTAGCATCGTCGAGCAAGCCCTGGAATTCATTCTTTGTATCTTCATAAGCCTGCTGTGGAGTTGTGTATCCAGGATATACAGTCCAGATGAAGCTACCCATGTAGTTGATATCTGGAACAAATGTATCGTAACGAGGAGATGGAGTATTGAGCATATACTGGAGTGTTTCATCTACAGCGCGTGCATCACGGAACATTGGATAGAAGCCTTCTTTCCAAGCATCTGGTGAATCATAGCCAGGAACTTTGTCTGTCCAGAGGTCGAAAATCTTAGCGATTTTTTCAGCTCTTTCATCATCATAACAACCTGGGATAACATACATGTTATCGTTGTGGAGTGTACGATATTTTCCGTCAGAACGTGGACCTTTAGGGAAACATACGAATCCCCAGTCATCAGCCATGTCAGAGAATGTACCATTGCTCTGTGCGTGGTATTCCTGGTCAGCGATGAATGCAACTTTACCTTCAATGAATGCTGGATACATCCAGTTCCATTCAGATCCTTCTGGCTGTGGCATTTCATAAGTTGTTGCCATGTGAGCAGCCCAAGTAGCAGCTTCAAGAACAGCTTCTGTACCCATGTTGTTTACAAATTTTCCGTTTTCAAAACCAATCATTGGTGTACCGTTAGAGATAGCAGCCAATGGGAGGAATTCTGTAGAACTGTTAGCCATACCCCAAGCATCGTTGATACCATCGTTGTCGATATCATATGTACATTTTGCAACGAGTTTTTCAAAGTTTTCCCAAGTCCATTTTCCAGCAGCCTGGAGATCATATGGTTCGTCTGGGTTGATACCAGCTTCTTCGAGCAATCTCTTGTTGAAGAACATACCTCCACGTGGTTCTGGCTGTAATGGACGCATGAAGTAGAAAGATTTTCCTTTGTTCAACATCTTTTCTGTTCCAGAAGCCCATTTTGGATTAGACCAGTCAATACATGTCAATTTAGACAAATCATAGAAAAGACCAGCTCTGATACCGATAATTGCAGAACGTCCGTCGATTGTGAATACATAGTTCTGTTTACCACCAGTAATACAGAAGTTAGAAACTGCCTGTGGATGTGAATCCCAACCTGCAATCTGTTTCTGTGTGAAAGAGAAGTTATATGTGCTTCTCAACCAGTTATGATAAGCTCTTTCGTCTTCTTCCTGTTTTGATGCTACAGGACGAGCTTCCCAGTCTTCACCAGCCCACCAGTCAACTAAGTCAACGTGCATACCGTCAAAGTTATAAACTTTCTTAGTTTTTGGATCTTTCTGTTTTTCAACATTCTTGTATGGGTCTCCACCCTTGCTGCCTGACTTTTTCTTTGCAGCAGTTACATTAGTAACCATCAAAGATGCAGCGAGAACCATAAGTGCAACTTTTGTAAGTTTTTTCATTAGATACTCCTTATTTCGTTTCCTCGAAATATTATTATTTACTGATTTTATGGTAAGTCCATAACCAAGATAAAAATATCAATATATTGGTAATTATACCAATATATTGGGTTAAAGTGTTAAAATATTCAGAAAAGTAAAAAGATTCAGTTTTCTAAATATACAAAGAATTACTGATTTTTATTACCTCCTGTATAAATTATATTAATTAAAACTTAGTTAAACGATTAACGATACAGTTTTTGGAGCGAAAAATGAAAAAAACAAAATTATTATTTTTTGCCTGTGGTATAATTACAATACTGCTTTCTGCAGGTTGTGCGAGTAAGGCAACAAATAATTCAGCAACTACAACTAAAAAGGGAGAAACAGAGAAAATGGATTACATTACTAAGTATCAGATTAAAAATGAAATTACGGTTGATTGTCCAGAAGAGGTTATGACAATGAGACCGGAAGTTTTTTATTCTAATGCCATCCATAAGACTTATTATTCAAATACATGTAAAATGGAAAGAGGTGTTTCTATCCTTCTTCCTGCTTCTTATGACGGTGAAAAAAAATATCCTGTAGTTTATTTTCAGCACGGAATTTTTGGCGATGAATATTCAATGACAGGAGATCCTCAGAATAAATTTAAAGAAATTGCCGCTAATCTTGCTGCAGACGGAAATGCAAAAGAAATGATTATTGTATTTGGCAATATGTATGCAACTGATGATCCTGCACAGAAACCTGGCTTTGATCCAAAAGCAGTACTTCCTTACGACAATTTTATTAATGAACTTATTAATGATTTAATGCCATACATTGAAAGCAACTATTCAGTTTTAACCGGCCGTGAAAATACTGCAATCTGCGGTTTTTCTATGGGTGGTCGTGAAACACTGTATATTGGTTTAAAACGCCCTGATCTTTTTGGTTATGTTGGTGCTATTGCTCCAGCTCCTGGACTGGTTCCTGCAAAAGACTGGGCAATGTCTCATGGTGGAATGCTGGAAAATTCACAGCTTAAATATGAAGAAGATGGAATTAAACCGGAATTGCTTATGGTTTGCTGTGGAACAAATGACAGTGTTGTAGGTCAGTTCCCAAAATCTTATCACAAAATCTTTGTGGAAAATGGAACAGAACATCTCTGGTTTGAAGTAATGACTGCAGATCATAATGCTCATGCAATCAGAACAGGCTTCTATCAGTTTGCAACAAGAATTTTTAAATAATCAGAATAAAATAGAATAAATTTTCAGTAGAGGTACAAAATGAAAAAACAGGTTTTTAATCCTTACATGCCATCATGGGAATATGTTCCAGACGGAGAACCACATGTTTTTGGTGACAGAGTTTATGTTTACGGCTCTCATGACTTATTTGATGGAGCTGTATTCTGTTTAGGGGATTATATCTGTTATTCTGCTCCTGTAACTGATTTATCTGACTGGCGTTACGAAGGAGTTATCTACAGAAAAGATCAGGATCCTTCTCAGAATGGTCGTGCCGTTCTTTATGCACCAGATGTTACTCAGGGACCAGACGGTCGTTATTACATTTACTATGCAATGGACAAATTCAGTTTTGTTTCTGTTGCTGTTTGTGACACTCCTGCCGGCAAATATGAATTTTACGGTTATGTTCATTATAAAGACGGAACTCGTTTAGGCGAACGGGAAGGGGATATGCCTCAGTTCGATCCTGCTGTTCTTACAGAAAATGGAAAAGTTTACCTTTATACAGGTTTCTGTGGAAATCATATGCATGACCGTATTGGTGCCATGGCTACAGTTCTTGATTCTTCCGATATGCTTACAATTGTTGAAGAACCAGTTGTAATTGCTCCGGGAGATGATTATTCAAGCGGTGAAGTAAAAGTAACAACCGGCTGTAAATATAAATTAGACTCTGTAGAAAACTGGACTGCTTACAAAAATCATGAATTCTTTGAAGCTCCTTCTATCAGAAAAGTTGGAGATACTTATTACTTTGTATTCTCTTCTGCTGTTATGCATGAATTATGTTATGCCACAAGTAAAAATCCTACTTCAGGATTTGAATATAAAGGTGTAATTGTAAGTAACTGTGATATTGGAATTTCAACATACAAACCTGCTGATATGGCTGCTGCATATGGTGCAAATAATCACGGTGGCTTTGAAATTATTAACGGTGAATATTATATGTTCTATCACCGTCATACAAACGGAAACTGGTTTTCTCGTCAGGGATGTGCAGAAAAAATCAAAATCCTGCCAGACGGAACAATTCCTCAGGTAGAAATTACTTCCTGCGGTTTGAATGGTGGTCCATTAAAGGCTGAAGGTGAATATGGTGCATACATTGCCTGCCATCTTTTTAATACAGATAAGCCTGGAAAGTACATGGAAGAAGCCTGTACAAAAATTACACAGGATGGAGTTGATGGAGACGAAAATCCTGGTTACATTGTAAATATCTATGGTAATACAAACATTGGTTTTAAATATTTTGATTTTAAGAATGTAAAAAAACTTACAATCACCACCCGTGCATATTTCTACGGTTATTACGAAGTTAGAACTGAATGGGACGGCCCTGTTTTAGGAACTATTAAAACCGACTTATCAAACTTCTGGGATGAATACTCTGGAGAAGTAAACATTCCAGATGGAGTTCATGCACTTTATCTCCGCTTTGTAGGCTCAGGAAACGGTCAGCTCAAATCTATCAGATTCAATTAAGATTTTAAGGAGGTCTTTTATGGCACTTGAAACAGTAAATGAAAAAAGTTCTGATAACAAAATAGTTTTTAATGGTAAGAATTACACTAAGGTCTTCTCTGACGATTTTGACGGAGATACTTTGGATTCAACCAAATGGGAAAAATGTCCTGAATGGCAGCGTCAGGATTTGGGCGGCTATTGGTGCAATGACTATGCTTATCTTAAAGATGGAAATCTTGTACTGGAGGCAAACAAAGCCGGTGACAAGCTTTTAAGTGGAGCTATCCGCAGCAAAGGAAAATTCTATCAGGGGTATGGATTATACAAAATCCGCTTTAAGGCAGAAAAATCCAGTGGCTGCTGGTATGCATTCTGGCTTATGAGCGAAACTGAAGAAATTATCAACGGCACTGCTACAACTGGTGCAGAAATTGATATTTTTGAAATTCTTTCAAATGATAAAAATTTTCCGGAAGGAAAACAATCTTATCTTAATTCTGCAGTACATTGGGACGGCTACGGAAAAGATCATAAATCAACTGCAAATCAACATTTCATTGATGACAGTTTTTATGACAAATGGCATGAAGTAACCTTTGAATGGACTCCGGAATATTACAAAGCTTATCTTGATGATGCAAAGGAACCTTACTGGAATACAGAGGGTGAAGCAGAAAAGTATGGCGGAATCAATACAAAAGAAAATTATGTAAAAATTACTGCTGAATTCGGTAAGTGGGGTGGACCTCTTATTGATAATCTTTTACCTGCTCATATGTATGTGGACTGGGTAAAGGTTTATAAACCCGAATAATCAATTATAACAAAAAATTTAGAAAAGTATCATTATAAACCCAAAGAAAATAATAAATAACCGAATATATTGCAATAATTATATATAAGGCTATGAGATTATTATTTTAACTTATTTAACGCGGTGAAGAATTTCACAGGAGTAAAATGATGAGAATCAGTAAGAAATTAATGCTGGGTGTTGCGGCACTCTTGGTTTCTGCCAGTTTGTTTGCACAGGCAGTAAAAGCACCTTTTTCAAAAGGTTTGAATCTTTCAAAATGGTTTGAAACCTGGAATGATACAATTCCAAATCTTAAAGTTTACAACAAAACAGACTTTGAACACTTAAAAGAACTTGGTGTAGAAGTAGTTCGTGTACCAATTCACTTTGCTGCTTTCCTTGATGAAGAAGATAAAATTAAACCAATTATTTTTGACTATCTTGATCAGGCTTGTGATTGGGCCGAAGAATTAGGAATGTACATCATTATTGATAACCATTCTTTCAACAGTGGAAAATACCCAACTCCTGCAAAGGTTGATGAAAGTCTTAAGATTGTATGGCCACAGATTGCTAATCATTTTAAGAAACGCAGTAAGTATATCTGCTACGAAGTTTTGAATGAACCACAGTTCAAAAATGACAGCTGGGAAGCAATTCAGGCAGATGCAGTAAAGCTTATCCGTAAAACAGATAAAAAACATACAATTATTGTTACTGGCGGTGACTGGGGAAGCTTGAACTCTATGGTTTCTCTTAAACCAATTAATGACAAAAATATTATCTATACTTTCCATTATTATGATCCGTTTATGTTTACTCATCAGGGGGCAGACTGGTCAGATAAAGGTATGGCTGCTCTTAAGGATATTCCTTTCCCTTACGACAAAGAAAGAATGCCAGAACTTACTGCTCAGGCAAGAACTGGTTATGTAATGGGACTTTGGAAAGGTTATGCCGCTGCAAGTAAACCAGAAGCAATGCGTAATCAGTTGAAAAAAGCAGTAGAATTCAGCCAGAAAGTAAATGCTCCTGTATGGTGTGGTGAACTTGGTGTTTATGATTTAGTTGCTCCAGAAGCAGACAGAAACGAATGGTACAAAGTTGTTGGTGATATTATGAATGACCTTCAGATTTCTTACACAGTCTGGGGTTATGATGATGCATTTGGTGTTTTCCAGCCAAACACAGTAAAACAGTATCCTCGTGATTTGAATGTTCCTGTTCTTGAAGCATTAAGATTCAATGTTCCTGCAGGTGCCGGTGATATGTCTATTCCAAATGAATCACGACTTCCACTTCAGATTTATGATGATTTTGCCGGAAAAGGCATGAACCTTACAACCTGGAGCATGGGTTTCTTTATTAATGATTACAAACGCGAAAAGAATGAAGGCGATTCAAGTATTATGCTTGGTGAAGTTGACCAGTATGGTGCTCTTTCTGTAGATATGTCAAAGATTTATCTTGCTGACATTGCTGCAAAGAAAAACAATGTTTACCTCTGTTTTGATGTAAAATTTACAAATCCAAAGCAGGCTTTCCAGGTTCGCTTTGTAGATTCAGATGACGGAACTGGTGCTCTTCCACCTTACCGTTTGTCATGGGATGTAAAAGCGGCAGATATGAAGTTGGGTGAATGGAACAAAGTTCAGATTAAGATTGGTTCCATGAATGACTTTGGCGGATGGTCGAATATTGAAAATAAATGGTACGAAAGTCAGGGTGATTTTAGTTTTGACCGTGTACAGAGTCTTGAATTTGCTGCAGAAAACAGCAGTATCAAAGACATGTTCTATCTTGATGATATTAAAATTATCGTAAAATAAGTAAGTATTTTACGGTGAAAAAAGACCTCGGAAACGAGGTCTTTTTTTATGTCTGTATATATTCCTGGTCGTTGTCAGGAATACTTTATTTTATACCAAATTCTGAACTGATTTTTCTGATATACAAGGCTACCTGTAAAGCAGTTCTTGTTTCTCCGTCAGAAAGATCAATATTCAGAATTTCTTCCAGTCTATTCAGACGATATAGAATTGTATTTCGGTGGGCATTATTCAATTCTGCAACTTTAAGAATATTGCCCCCCGTTTTAAGATAAAGGGACAGAGTTTTAAGAAAATCTTCTCTTTTTTCTTTTTCCATCTCATTAAGCTTTCCAAGATGTTCATAATAAAACTGGCGGAGTATTGCTTTATTTTTAACTCCAACAATAATTTTATAAACGCCTAATTTTTCATAATAGTTAATTCTTCCTGGCATAGAATTAATCTGTAATGCAACATTTGCATGTTTATAAATTTCAGCCAGTTCTTCAACAGCTTCTGTATAATCTGAAACACTAATAATTGAATCTTTAAAATACTTATCTGTTTTTGTTACCTGCAGAATTTCTTTTAAAAATTCTTCGTTAGAGTCTTTTATGATATAAACAACTTTCTTTTTGTGAATAAAACTACAGTAAAAGTTCTGCTGAATATTCATTCTCTGATTAAAACTGTAGTGAATATAGCGGTTAATTTTTCCTGTATCCTGATTAAAAAGCTTGTCATCAAAACTCATCATAACAACTGAGAATTTTTTTGCATCATAAAAAGGTGTATTTCCTATCTGAACAGGATCAAAATTTTCTTTTTCAAAAATTGCTTTATAAAAATATTTTTCAATTGAGCTGGAATTCATATTCTCACTGGAAATCATATTTCCAACTTCCTGCATCAAATCAATTGTATGTATTTCCCATGGCATTGTAAAAAGTGGAAAATCTTTTTCATCACAGTAATCAATAATACTTTGTGGAATTTCCTGAATATATTTTCCGGTGTTGATTATTAAACCAGTTCCCCCGTGTTCAAGAAAAGCATCAATGTATTCAATTAAAAAAACGTGGAGATGGTTCTTGTCAGTAATGTTAAGGTTGTCTTTCTGGCGTTCATAATTCAACCCGAGAGTTACCGCCAGTTCTCCACCGCGAATAAACTCAATTGTAGAAGCATCTTCCGTATAAAAAATCCAGCTTACAGTTTTTTTTAGTCCGTTCCTTCCAGCCAGAAGCTTAAGGCGGAATGGAGTTTCAATAAAATTTATTATAGTTTGCAAAGTTAATGCCATAGAGTGCCCCTGAAAAAAATGCGGTTGTCAATTTGCACATAAGAAAATAAAAAGATTTGTACTTTTTGTCAATAAAATCAAAGTAAAAAAATGATATGTTTCCCATATAAAACTAATCTGCCTTAAAGACAGAAGCTTTACGGAGGATTCAATAAATGACAGCTAAAGAAATTGCAGAAATGCAGACATCGAATGTTTTACTTGGATGGAGTAAACAGGAAGGACTTAATCCAATTGTTGTTGATCATGCAGAAGGAATTTACATTTACGATACAGATGGTAATCGTTATGCAGATATGTCTTCTGAACAGGTAAATGTTAATGCCGGTTATGGTAATAAAGAAATGACTGAAGCTATTAAAGCTCAGCTTGATAAATATGCTTATGTTCAGGGCTCATGGGGTGCAGAACCTCGCGCAAAGCTTGCCAAATCAATTATGGACAGACTTCCAGCTTTAGCCGGCGGTAAGGTTTTCTTTACAAACGGTGGTGCAGATGCTAACGAAAATGCAATCAAAATGGCCCGCATGTATACCGGTCGCTTTAAGGTAATGAGTCAGTATCGTTCTTACCATGGCTCAACTTTCGGTGCAGGAAATCTCACCGGTGAACCTCGTCACTTTGCTCTGGAACCAGCCATTCCAGGATTCATCCACTTTGTTGGACCATATTCATATCAGGAAAAGCTTCCATTTGCAACTGAGGAAGAAGAATGCGAATATTATGTTCACAAGCTCCGGGAACAGGTAATTTTCGAAGGCGGAGACAGAATCGCTGCCATCATTCTTGAAACAGTAATCGGTTCAAATGGAATCATTATTTATCCAAAGAACTACCTTAAAGGAGTTCGCAAAATCTGTGATGAATTTGGCATCATGATGATTTGTGATGAAGTAATGGCTGGCTGGTACAGAACAGGAAAAATGTTCGCATATATGAATTTTGATGTAACTCCAGATATCGTTACTTTTGCAAAAGGTGTTAACTCTGGCTACATTCCTCTTGGTGGTGCAATTGTAAAAAAAGAAATTGCACACTTCTTCGATAAAGTATATTTAAGCTGTGGATTAACATATTCTGGTCATCCATTGGCTTGTGCTGCCGGTGTTGCCTGTCAGGAATTCTATCTCAAAAATAATATCGAAGCTCATGTACAGAAGACCGGTGCATATCTTGGTAAAGTTCTGGAATCAATTAAGGCAAAGCATCCTTGTGTAGGAGATGTACGTTATATCGGTTTGTTCAGTGGCGTGGAACTTGTAAAAGATCCAGAAACAAAAGAACCACTTGTTCCATGGGGACAGGATCCACAGGGAATTATGGGAGCTATAGTAAAAGAATTAAAGAGTCGAGGATTCTTTACTTACTCTCATGAAAATGTCATCATTGTTGCTCCTCCTTTAATCATCACAGAAGCCCAGATCGATGAGGAACTGGACAAACTGGATGATGTTTTAAGCATCGTTGATGAAAAATATTTATAAATAGTTTTTTTACTTTTTAAGGGCGGTCCGGCTGGCAGAAATGCCAGCCGTCGCTATGTCCACCCTTCGCTGCCGCTCATTGGCAAATAATATTTGCCAACTTCGGGGTTCCCAGCGCTACCGCAAACTGGAGGAAACAAATGGAATTTTCTTTTTCAACCGCTCCAAAAACATATTTTGGGGAAGGAGCATTAGTTAAAGCTGCTCCAGAATTAAAAGCTTTTGGAAATAAAGCACTCATCGTTACTGGAAAAATCATTACAAAAACAGGACTTGCAGAAACAGTTCAAAATACACTTAAAGCTCAGGGAATAGATTCAGTAATTTTTAATGACTTACCGGGAGAACCTACCGACCTTATGATTATGGACGGTGTAAAAGTTTATAAGTCAGAAAAGTGCGATTTTATTATTGGTCTGGGAGGCGGAACTCCAATCGATACTGCAAAAGCAATTGCCGCCATGTCGGTACTTCCTGGGAAAATGATTGAATACAAAGGAAAAGAACTTACAGGAAATTTTGCACCATTAGTTCTTATTCCCACAACTGCAGGAACTGGTTCTGAAGTAACCAGATATTTTGTTTTCACAAATACAGAAACAAATGAAAAGCTGCTTTATAAGGGAGACGCTCTTCTTCCAAAGATTGCAATAATCGACTACAACTACACAATCTCTTCTCCACGTAGCATTACTCTGGCTACTGGTATGGATGCACTCTGTCACGCAGTAGAAAGCTACACCTGCCGCAAGGCAAATCCTATTACAGATATGTTCTGTCTGGATGCTGTAGAAAGAATATTCAAATATCTGCCAAAAGCCTGTGTTGACGGCAACGACAAAGAAGCCCGTGAAAATATGGCCTTTGCTGCATACGAAGCTGGTGTTGCTATTAACGGTTCGCCTACAACAATCATTCATGGAATGAGCCGCCCGATCGGTGCCTGCTTCCATGTTCCTCACGGAATTTCCAATGCAATGCTGGCGGTAGAATGCTTACGTGCAGTTATTGAAGGCTGCTACGAAAAATTTGCAAAGCTGGCAGTGGTAATTGGAGCTGCAAAAGAAGGTTGTGATCCAAAAGAAGGAGCAGAAAAATTTCTTGAGGCTTTGGAAAATCTTACAAAGGAACTTCAGGTTCCGACTCTCCGTGAATATGGAATGAATCTTGAAGAGTTTGCAGCCATGGAAGACAAGATGGCCGGCGACTCTGTTGCTTCTGGAAGTCCTGCCAACTGCTGGAAGGTACTTACAAAAGAAGAGCAGATCAAGATTTATGACATTTTGAGAAACAAGTAGTTTGCGAAAATATGTGCATTTGATACAAAATAATTTAAATTATTTGTATTAATTGTATAAAGATAGAAACTTCTTTTTCCAATAATTTGTCTACAACAATTCAATACCTAAGTCAACAAAGGTGTTGCGTGTGTATGAAAGGAGGCCGTATGGCTTTCCTATTTTATATGCAAAAAGCCTTTGTTGAACTGTCTCAGGGCTTTTTGTAAAACAAGGAGCCCAATATGAAAAAGCTTCACAAATTAATCGTACTTGCTGTTATTGCATCAATGTTTGTTTCAAACGTCTTCGCTGCAAAAAAACAGAAAACAATCAAGATTGGATTCAACATTCCTCTTACTGGTGACTCTCCGAAAGTAGGTGAGAGCGGAAAGTATGCAGGTGAAATCGTAAGAAATGAAATCAATGCTGCCGGTGGTCTCGATGTTAATGGCACAAAATATATGCTTGAATTCATTTATGTTGATAACGAACTTAAAGCAGACTCTGCCATCAACGCTGCCAACAAGCTGATTGATATCGACAAGGTTCTTGCTTCAATTGGTCCAGAAGGTTCAGGCCGTGCTATCGCCGCCGGTGAAGTTTATAACGACATGAAAGTTCCAATGATCACACCTTGGGCAACAAACCCTAAAGCTACTCTGAACAGAGAATATTGTTTCCGCGCCTGTTTCCTGGATCCATTCCAGGCTCCAGTTGCTGCTAAGTTCGCCAGCGAACAGTTTGGTGGTAAAAAAGTTGCAATCGTTTACAACCTGGAAGATGACTATTCAAAAACCCTGGCAGAACTTTTCCGTGATGAATGGAATGCAAAGTATGGTTCAGTAGTTGTGTTCGAATCATTTGGTCAGAAAGACCAGGATTTTAGTGTGCAGCTTACAAAGGTTATAAACTCTGACGCAGACTTCCTTTATCTGCCAGACTACTACAACTTTGTAGGTCTGATTACTTCTCAGGCTAAAGACCTTGGCTGGTCAAAACCAGTTATGGGCTCTGACTCTTGGGGTTCTGCTGACCTGTTCCCACTTTCAAAGGGTGCTGTTGTAGGTGACTACTTCACAACTCACTACGCAGCAAAGGGTGCTAAAGGAAAAACAAAAGACTTTATCGAAAAATACCAGAAGGCATACGGATACACTCCAGACGATGTTGCAGCTCTTACATACGACGCTATCTACATCGTGCTTCAGGCAATTCAGGATGCCGGACTAACAGGTAACCTTAAGAAGGACCGTATTGCAATCAAAGATGCAATGGGTAAGATTCAGAGCTTTGCCGGTGTAACAGGTAACATGAAGTTCACTCCGGATGGAGACCCAATTAAGGAAGCCGTTGTTGTTCGTGTTACAGAAGAAGGAGAATTCGAATTCGTAAAGAGCTTGCAGCCGTAAGTCTTAATTGAGTAAATCATTGGCGGGGATGTCTGAAATACTGACATCCCGTCATTTTTGTTTTTGTCAGGCCTGGAGGTTTGTATGACATTTCTTATTCAGAATATTTTTAATGCACTTCAGTGGGGCAGCTTCTATTCAATGATCGCGTTGGGATACTGTCTCGTTTATGGAGTACTACGACTTATTAATTTTGCTCATGGAGATATCTTCATGACATCTACCTACATTGCGTTCTTCATAGTTGCATTCATTGCATCGCATTTTGCGGGAATTACAGGTGTACCTCTGTTTGTTATAACCCTTGTCTGTACCATGGCTCTTACTGCTCTCTTAGGTGTTGGTATAGAAAAGGTTGCTTACAAACCTCTCCGTGCAAAGGGCGCAAACCGTCTTTATGTAGTTATTACAGCTTTGATGATTGGTTTTATTCTTGAAAACGGAAACCTTGCTGTTCTTGGAGCTTCAGCAAAAAGCTTTCCTGATATTCTTCCAAAACACGTATGGAATATTGGACCAGTTACTATCACAAGTCTTAAAGTACTGGTTATTGTTACTTCGATTGTAATCTTTGCAATTCTGCAGTTTATTGTTCAGGTTACAACTTTAGGCATGAGTATGCGTGCCATTTCCTATGACAAATTTGCTATTCCTTTAATGGGAATTCCTGTAAATACAGTTATCACATTCACATTTGCACTTGGCTCTGCCCTGGCTGCGGTTGCCGGTATTCTGTTCGGTATGTCTTATCCGGTTATGGACCCTTATATGGGAACAATTATCGGATGGAAAGCATTTATTGCTGCTGTTGTAGGTGGAATCGGTGACATCAAGGGGGCCTTCCTTGGTGGTTTCTTACTTGGATTCATTGAGATCTTTGTAACTGCTTTCCTGCCATCAAGCTACAAGGATCTGGTTTCATTCGTAATTCTGCTGGTTATTCTTACAATTAAGCCTACAGGCTTCTTTGGTGTAGCTAAGAGCACAAAGATCTAAGGAGGTTTGAAATGAAGTGGTTAGATAATTTTAATGACAAGATTGATTCAAAGTTCAATCCTTCTGCTAAAAAAAGAAAACTGATTATGCCGATCACCACAATCATAATGATTCTGGTCATAACTGTTCTGGCAAAATTCGATATCATCAACAATTACTTCCAGACAATCATTGTAACCATCTGTATCAACATCATCATGTCGGCCAGCTTGAATATTGTAAACGGATACATGGGTGAGTTCAGCTGTGGTCATGGCGGGTTCATGGCTACCGGTGCTTATATTTCTTCTGTAGTTTCCCTGATTCTTTTCAAGGACGGTAACTCAATCACAGGACACGCACTGCTTCCTGGCGGGCTTGCTCTGATCGGTTTCCCAATCTCAATTCTGATTGGGGGACTAGGGGCCATGATGGTCAGTTTGATTGTAGCCATTCCTTCTTTCAAGACTCGTGATGACTACCTGGCAATTATTACTGTTGCTGCAAACTTCATCGTAACAACTGCAATCAACAATATTCCTGCAGTTGGTGCCAGCCGTGGTCTTATGGGTATGAAAAGCGTTATGAATGGAATGGCTTCTGTAATTGATGTGCCATGGATTCTGATCTGGGGGCTGATATTTGCAATCATTTCTGTGGTTTCAATCCACTTCCTGATGAACTCAACTCTTGGAAAAGGAATCAGTGCCGTTAAGTACGATGAGATTTCTGCAGAAATCATGTCGGTAAACACAAACAGCATGAAGCTCATAGCCTTTACTTTCAGCTCATTCCTGGCAGGTATTGCCGGCGGCCTGTTCGCACACCTTTTAGGATTCATCAACCCTTCAAGCTTCGGAATCATGAAATCTACAGAATCTCTGGTTATGGTTTATCTTGGCGGTATGGGTTCATTAAGTGGCTCTGTACTTTCAGCCATTATATTCACGATACTTCTTGAACTTTTGCGACCTGCCCAGATCTGGAAGTGGGTTATCATTCCGTTAATCCTGATTCTCATAATGGAATTCCATCCGGAAGGAATTATGGGTTCAAGAGAACTGACACAATTTTTTCCTTGGCTCAAGAAACTTTTCCCTGCCAACAAAAATGAAATCAGACCGTCAGAAAATGCTGCTGAAAAATCAGCTGCTGATGAAAATGCGTAGGGGGTGGAAATATGAGCGAGACTTTATTAAAGATTGAACATCTGACACATAGATTCGGCGGATTGCAGGCTCTTACTGACATCAATGTTGAAATCAAGAAAGGAACAATCAATGCACTTATTGGACCTAACGGTGCCGGTAAGACAACTGTATTCAACCTGGTAAGCGGTTTCTATGTTCCATCTGAAGGGAACATTATTTTTGACGGCGAAAGAATCAATGGTCTTAAGCCTCACGTAATTGCTGACCACCAGATTGGACGTACCTTCCAGAATATCCGTCTTTGGAGTGACATGACAGTTCTGGACAATATCTGTATTGCCCAGCATTCACGACTTGGCTTTGATATCAAGGATGTTTTCTTAAAGACAAAAAAATACAGGGAAAGAGAAGCCCAGATTCATAAGGAAGCCTGGGAGCTTCTGGAAAAATTCAGTCTGGCAGACAAGGGCCTGGATTATCCAAAAAATCTTCCTTACGGTATTCAGCGCCGTGTAGAAATTGCCCGCGCCTTAAGTCTGAATCCAAAGCTCCTGATGCTGGACGAACCGGCAGCCGGACTTTCTACATCAGATCTGGACGGACTTATTTCTTATATTCAGTGGATTCACGATACTTTCGGAATCACAATCTGGATGATTGAACACCAGATGCAGGTTGTAAATACACTGGCAGATAATATCAAGGTAATCAACTTTGGTAAGGAACTAGCAGAAGGAACTCCTGAAGAAATTCAGAATAATCCTGCTGTTATTGATGCTTACCTTGGAAATGCAAATATCAAGGAAGCATACCCAGGATTGCCGGAAAAGAAGATGCCGGTTAAGGAGGTGTAGAAATGCTTTTGGAAGTTAAAGATTTAAAGGTTGGCTATGGAAATATTGAAGCCCTTCACGGAATCAATTTCAATGTAGATAAAGGTGAAATTGTAACTCTGATTGGGGCTAATGGTGCTGGTAAGACTTCTACTTTGCTTACACTTTCACGTCTTCCAAAACCGGAAGCTCCTTCAGTTCTGCATGGTGATGTGCTTTACGAAGGAAAGAGCATTCTTAAAACAGAACCTCACGCCTTGATCCAGAATAAGATGATGTGTCTGGTTCCTGAAGGCCGTCATATTTTTGGAAATCTGACAGTAGAAGAAAATCTTCAGATGGCCTGTTATGGACGGAGAAAAGAGAAACTTCATATAATGCGGACAAATGAACTTTACGAACTGGTTTATGATTTGTTTCCAAGACTTTATGAGAGAAGGAAACAGAGAAGTGAACTTCTTTCTGGTGGTGAACAGCAGATGCTGGCTGTAGGCCGTGCTCTTATGACTGACTGCCAGTTTATCATGCTGGATGAACCAAGTATGGGGCTTGCCCCAAAATTGATGTTCGAAATGTTCCGTGCCTTGAAGAGACTGAATGTTCAGAAAAAAATGACTCTCTTAGTAGTTGAACAAAATGCAAAAGTTGCTCTTGATTTTTCTGACAGGGGTTATGTTTTACGTACTGGGGAAATTATTGCCGCTGGAACAAGTGCTGAATTAAGTGCAAATCCTGAAGTACAGAAGGCTTATCTTGGCGGTTAATTTTTAAGGCATTACTCCTTATAATGAATCAGGGGTGTTTTATGACGGAATCAAAGATAGTTACAGCTTCTGAAGATTCACTTCAAATTCAGTTTGAGCAGAAAATCTGCCAGGAAGTAAACGGCCAGATTTCCGATTTCGTGGAAGCTTTTGAATCATTTACAAAAGATATGCCTGAAATCAGGGAAGTCGTGGCCACTTACTGCGCTGTTACAGTTTATTTTAATCCGGAAAAGTGCAGTGTTTCCGTAATAAGGGAAATTGCACAGAACGTTCTTGATAAACTGAACGGGGCATCAATAAAAGATTCAGTTCCTGGCAGAATCATAAATATTCCGGTGTGCTACGAAGACCAGGAATTTGCTCCTGATCTGCAAAATGTCTGTACAAATACAGGTTTTAACCGGGAAGAAGTCATAAATCTTCACAGTTCTAAGGATTATCTGATTTATATGCTGGGATTTCTGCCGGGGTTTCCATATCTTGGCGGAATGGATGAGCGTCTTGAAACTCCAAGACTGGAAAATCCACGCACAAGAATTCCTGCCGGCAGTGTTGCTATTGGAGGAAAACAGACCGGGCTTTATCCGGTGGAATCTCCAGGTGGCTGGCAGATTATTGGAAGAACTCCCTTAAAGGTTTTTGATCTGAAAAGAAATCCCGCTTTCTTATACAAAGCCGGAGACAGAATCCGATTTGTACCAGTCTCCCGTCAGGAATTCGATTCCTTCGATGAAAAAAAGTGGCTTGAAACAAAGGTAACAGATTCCTCAGATTCCAAGGTCACAGAAGAAAATTCTCCCGCTCAGGATGTTTCCCGGAGAAGGTTACCGAAATATGTCTGCACTTCTGGAGTAAAGATTCTTGACGCAGGTTTATGTACCACAATTCAGGACGAAGGAATAATCGGTTACCAGAAGTTTGGGATTGGACAGAGCGGTGCCATGGATATAGAAAGCTTTCATTTTGCCAACAGGCTTTGCGGCAATGATGAAAATTCTGCCTGTCTGGAAACAACTCTGAAGGGAACAGATCTCTGCTTTACCTTGCCTTGTGATTTTGCCATCACTGGTGCAGAATTTAAAAATGCTTTTCTGGACGGAAAGCCTGTTCCAATGAATACGTGTATTCATGCAGAAAAGAATTCAGTTCTTTCCTGCGGCTTTGCTTCTAAAGGACTACGTTCTTACATTGCATTTGCAGGCGGAATTCTTGTGCCTGAAATTTTTGGAAGTCGCTCAACAAATCTTAAAAGCAGGATGGGAGGCTTTTGGGGACGGAAGCTTCAAAAAGGAGATGAACTGGCTGTGGGCTGGAAGAAGCAGACAGCAGAATATGAACCTGCGCTGAAAATCATGAACAGTTTTTTTACTCAGAATAATGAGATTCTAACAATCCAATGTCTGAAATCTTCGCAGTTTGATTTTTTCTCTAAGGAAAGTGTGGAAGTTTTCGAAGACTCAGTTTACACGGTAAATGCACAAAGCGACCGTATGGGAATCCGTTTTGAAGGCAGAAGTCTGAATTGTGGAAAGACAGATATTATTTCGGATGCAATTCCATTTGGTGCAGTACAGATTACGTCAGCAGGTTTGCCGGTTGTAATGGCAGCGGACCGGCAGACAACCGGCGGTTATGCAAAGATAGCCTGTGTAACAAAAGACGGTATGTGCAGGCTGGCACAGGCTGTTCCTGGAACAAAAGTGAAGTTTGAAATTATATAGAAATAAACGAGGCGAATTAATGAGAAACGAAAATCCTTACAGGAATACAACGCCGGCAGAAGTACGGCAGCTTATAGGAGAGGGAAAAATCACGGGGCAGACTTCGGGAATGTGTGACGGTTATGCGCAGGCAAATCTGTGCATTCTTCCCAAGAAATATGCTTATGATTTTCTTCTTTTCTGTCAGAGGAATCCTAAGTCATGTCCGCTTCTGGAAGTAGGGGACGAAGGAAATAAATTCTTGAATTCATCTGCTCCGGGCTGTGATATTACAAAAGAGGTTCCAAAATACAGAATCTGGAAGAACGGTCAGTTGGTTGAGGAAGTAACAGACATCTCTGCATATTGGCGTGACGATCTGGTGACTTTTGTTATCGGCTGCAGTTTTTCTTTCGAAGCTCCTCTTATGGCTGCAGGCATTGATGTGCGGAATGTTTCGGAAAATCACAATGTTCCGATGTACCTTACAAATATTGATACAATACCGGCTGGAATTTTCAGTGGAAAAATGGTTGTTTCGATGCGGCCGATTCCATATAACCAGGTAGTGAAAGCTACAACAATTACGGCAAAGGTTCCAAAGGTTCACGGTTCACCGGTTCATATCGGGGCACCGGAAATCATTGGAATTAAAGATATAACAAAACCTGATTTTGGTGAGGCAAGCACAGTAAGGGAAGGGGAAGTACCGGTTTTCTGGTGTTGCGGAGTTACTCCCCAGAGTGTTGTAATGAATTCAAAACCAGACTTCTGCATTACCCATGCTCCCGGACACATGCTCATAACTGACATTCCGGAAGCAGAGCTGCAGTGTTAATAAAAAGGAAGGACGGAAATTATGAAAAATGTAGCATATTACAATGGTAAGATGGGGCTTCAGGAGGAACTTACAATTCCTTTCCTGGACAGAGCCATGTTCTTTGGTGATGGAGTTTACGATGCAACTTACAGTGCAAATAGAAAAATCTTTGAAGTTGACTGGCATGTGGAAAGATTTTTCAACAGTCTTAAATATGTAAAAATTCCTTTTAAACTTACAAAGGACCAGCTGATTGCCGAACTGCAGAAATGCATTGATGCAATGGATTCAGATGGACCGTGTTTTGTTTACTGGGAAGTGACCCGAGGAACTGCACCAAGAAATCATCTTTTCCCTGATGTAGAACCGAATCTGCTCATTAACATCACAGAAGCTAAGATTACAGATCTTAGAAATCCATGTAAATTGATTACTGAAGAAGATACAAGATTTTTTCACTGTAATATCAAAACTTTGAATCTTCTGCCAAGCGTAATGGGAAGCCAGAAAGCTTTTGAAGCTGGTGCAAAAGAAGTGATTTTTCACCGGGGAGAACGGGTTACTGAATGTGCACACACTAACGTAAATATTCTTAAGAACGGCGTATATATTACTCCTCCTCTTGATGAACTGATTCTTCCGGGCGTTACCCGCCGCCATTACATTGAAATCTGTAAACGACTTGGCGTTCCTTATGAAGAAAGAGTTTTTACTCTGGAAGAGCTCTTTGATGCCGATGAAATTTTTATTACTTCTGCAGGAACTCTGGGACTTGCAGCTTATGAAATTGACGGCATAAAAGTTGGTGGAAAAGCTCCTGAACTTTTACGCAAACTGCAGAAAGCTGCAGTTGATGATTTTGAAAAGGAAACTGGTTACAGACCGGATATTATTTAAGCGAAATGGAAATCGAAGATATTGTCTTAAATCATTCTGATCGTGGAATGGATGTGTTACGTAAGTATATGCCGCTGCCTTATGCAAAGGCTGCAGCCCGGAGAATTCTGGACTGGGGACAGGGGACAGTTTTCCTGGCAACCGGTTTTTATGTGGCAGGTTATGCAGAAACTGATGGTCCTGCCGGAACAGTTTTTCTGGCAAATGCACTTAAGCTTCTTGGGTATAAACCTGTAATTGTGACTGATGAATTCTGCCGGGGATTTTTTGAACCGGATGGAATTGAAGTTCTTTATATGCCCTATGAAGCGGGAACGGAATGGTGTAAAGTTCAATTAAAAAAATATAAGCCGGTAGGTTTAATCAGTATTGAACGGTGCGGGAAAAATTCAGATGGCGAATACGCCAATATGCGTGGAGAAAGCATATCTGACAAAACAGCAAAGGTGGATATGCTGTTCGAACTGGCTTACGGCAGTATTCCAACAATCGGCGTAGGTGACGGCGGCAACGAAATCGGCATGGGAAATATAGCTGACATAATCAGTGAAACGCTGGAGCTGAAGCCTTGCGTTGTTAAGGTTGATGAACTGGTTATTGCAACGGTTTCCAACTGGGGTGCCTATGCCATAATTGCATGGCTGGAAAGGCTAAGCGGAAAAAAAGTTTTCATGAGCTTTGAGATGGTGGAAGCTTTTATAAAACGGACCGTTGAACTTGGAAGTGTAGACGGCGTTCTTAAAGAAAAACAGGTCAGTGTTGACGGCTTCGGCATGGAAGTGGAAAAAGAAATCATTGAAAATCTGAGGGCTACAATATGAAAATTGATTTGAATTGCGATTTAGGTGAAAGTTTTGGTAACTATAAGATCGGTATGGACGAAGAAGTTATCAAATATGTTTCTTCCGTAAATATTGCCTGCGGATTCCATGCTTCAGACCCTGTTGTAATGGCAAAGACTGTGAAGCTGGCGGCAGATAATGGAGTTTCTGTTGGAGCTCATCCTGGGTTTCCTGATCTGGTGGGGTTTGGCCGCCGCAACATGAATGTAAGTCCTGAAGAATTGAAAGCCATGATTCAGTATCAGATTGGGGCTTTGAGTGCTTTCTGCAAAGCCAGTGGAATCCGGATGCGGCACGTAAAGCCTCATGGGGCAATGTACAACATGGCCGCCAGGGATGAAAAGCTGGCATTTGCCATTGCGGAAGGAATGGCAGAGGTTGATTCTAATCTGATCCTGCTGGGGTTAAGTGGAAGCAAAATGCTGGAAGCTGCCCGTAAGGTAGGGCTTAAATGTGCCAGTGAAGTCTTTGCTGACCGTGCTTATGAAGAAGACGGTTCTCTTGTATCAAGAACAAAGCCTGGAGCTGTAATTACGGATGAAAATGAATGCATCGAAAGAGTTATAGGTATGATAAAAAATGGAACAGTAACGGCTGTAACAGGGAAAGAAATATCCATAAATCCGGATTCAATATGTGTGCATGGTGATAACCCGAAAGCTTTGGGTTTTGTGCAGAAAATCCGGGAAAGATTACTGAACGATAATATATTAATTGAATCGTTATAATTCAGACAAAGAGCACAAAAAAATCAGGAATCTTTGTGCTTTATGTAATTTATTGTTTTTGAAGAAAAATCTATATTTCAATCAGTTAAAACATGGTGCGGAAGAATGTGCGCCATGGGGGAACAAAATGCAGAAAACAAAATTTAAGCTGGCACTGGTTCAGATGGGCGGTGCACCAACTAATGATGAGAATTTAAAAATTGCCCTTGCAAAGATTGATGAAGCAGCAGTTAAAGGTTCTGATATTGTGGTGCTTCCAGAAATGTTCAGTTGCCCTTATAAGGCTTCCAATTTTCCTGTTTTTGCGCAAAGGGATTGTGAAGCAAACTGGAAACTGCTTTCTAAGGCTGCTGCGAAAAATGGAGTGTATCTTGTGGCTGGTTCAATGCCAGAGCGGGACGGTGAAGGTAATAACCAGAAGATTTACAACACTTCCTATGTTTTTGACAGAGATGGAAAACAGATAGCAAAACATCGGAAGATGCATTTGTTTGACTGTGATATTCCAGGTGGGGCAAACTTTCACGAAAGTGACACTTTGACTGCCGGAAACGAAGTTACAGTTTTTGAAACGGAATTTGGAAAGTTCGGATTGATGATTTGTTTTGATATCCGCTTTCCAGAATTAAGTCGGTTGATGATGGAACGTGGAGCAAAAATGATTTTTGTTCCTGCCGCATTCAATATGACAAGTGGTCCTGCCTGGTGGGAAATAATGTTCCGGGTTAGAGCTACTGATAATCAGGTTTATATGGCCGGATGTTCTCCTGCAAGAGATGAAAGCGGCGGTTATGTAGCCTGGGGTCATTCCCTGGTGGTTGATCCTTTTGGAAAAGTCCTGAACCAACTGGATGAAAAAGAAAACATCCTGTATCAGGAAGTAGATTTGGCTGAAGTAGAAAGCTTCAGACAGCAGTATAAGATATTAAAGTCGAGAAGACTTGATATATATGAACTTACCGAAAAGAGTAGGTAAGAAACTTGAATCAAAGGCGGTTCAATGCATCAGACAAGATGGATTGAACCGCCATTTTTTTTGTCATTTTGGAGGTAGAAAATGAGAAAAGTATTAGGAAAGTTAGCAGCTTTGGTTGCGGTTGGTGCTTTAGCACTGGGAATGATGGGATGCGATAAGAAATCATCCGAAAAGACTATCAAAATTGGTATTCTTTACAGTACTACAGGTAACTTCAGTCTTTCAGAAACACCTATGCATAATGCTGCAAAAATGGCTATTGATGAAATTAATGCTGCCGGTGGTATTAAGGGAATGAAGATTGAACCACTTTATGTAGACTATGGTTCAGATCCATCTATGGCTGCAGAAAAAGCTCAGCAGATGATGTTAAAGGATCAGGTAACAGCAATTATCGGAACTAACGCTTCAAACACTCGTCTGGCTGTAATTCCAACAATTGAAAAATACAATGGACTTCTTGTTTACAATACATATTATGAAGGTGAAAAGCCATCAAAGAACCTTTTGTATACAAACACTTGTCCAAACCAGCAGGTTGCTTCTTTTATGCCATGGATGGTAGAAAACCTTGGTAAGAAAGTTTACATCGTTGGTTCAGATTATGAATTCCCAAGAAAATCTATTGCTTTTGCAAAGGAATACATTGCTGCTGCAGGTGGAGAAATTGTAGGTGAAGATTATGCACCAAACGGAGAAACAGACTTTTCTTCTATCGTAAACAGAATTAAAGCTTCTGGATGTGATGTAGTATTCAGTGCTGTTGCTGGTAACTCTGCAGTACCATTCTTCAAAGATTATTCCCAGTATGGTATGGATCCAAAAGTTACTCCAATCTGTGGTATTGCTTCACACGAAGCTGCAATTAAGTCGGTAGGTGCAAGTGCTGTTGGCTGTTATGCATCATTTGATTACTTCAACTCAATTGATACACCAGAAAACAAAGCTTTCATTGAAAAGTACACAAGTCTTTACGGATCATCAACAACAATTACAAACCTTGCAGAAGGAGCTTATCACGGAGTTTACATGCTTGCAAAAGCAATTGAAAATGCTAAGTCTCTTTCTACTCAGGATATTATTGCTGCTGCTTCTGGAATGGAATTCGATACTCCTGCAGGAAGACTTAAGATGGACGCAGAAAATCACCACTGTTGGTTGAACACTTACATTGGTCAGGTTCAGGAAGATCTTACTTACAAGGTTGTTGCTTCCAGCGATGGACTTGTAGCTCCAATACCTAACTAATTTTTGTAAATAAAAAATGTGTCCTGTTGAGGAGCAGGACACATTTATTCTTAATTTTCGAGGTTAATATAGATGAGCCTTTTTATTCAACAGTTATTGAACGGAATCAGCAACTCATCAGTTCTTTTTCTTACAACCATTGGACTTGTAATCATCTTCGGTATGATGGATGTAATCAACAATGCCCATGGTGAGTTTATTATGATTGGTGCTTATGTTGCCTGCTTTTCTGTAAATGTTCTTCACATTCCTTTTGCCTTCGCTGCAATTCTGGCGGCTATAGTCACTGCAGGGGTAGGAATTATTATTGAACGATTATTAATAAAAAAATTGTACGGTAAGGTTGCAGAAACCCTGCTGGTTACTTTTGCGCTGGAATATATTCTTCAGCAAATTGTCAGAATGATATTTGGTCCAGAAAACCAGACAATTGAAGTTCCTGTAAAAGGACAACTGGTAATGGGTTCTGTTTCTGTACCATATTACAATATTGTACTTATTGTTCTTGCACTGGTTGTACTTGGTGCTACTTTACTTTTGTTCTTTAAGACTTCATTTGGTATGCAGCTCAGAGCAATTAATCAGAACAGAGATATGACACAGTGTCTTGGTGTAAATGTTTCAAAAATCAACATGTTTACTTTTGCTTACGGTGCTGCTTTGGCAGGTTTTTCCGGAGCACTTATTGCACCAATTAAGAGTGTATTCCCTGGAATGGGTCCTGCTTTCAACGTAGACGGGTTCCTTGTTGTAATTCTTGGCGGTTTGAATTCTATTATCGGTTCGTTTGCAAGTTCTTTTGTAATCAACGAATCAATCACTCTTATGTCAGGTTACATGAGTCAGATTGTTTCAAAGCTTTTGATCTTTGTTGTAATTATTATTGTAGTTCGCTTCAGACCAAACGGTTTGTTTGCATCAAAAGAAAAGAGATAGTCGGGAGGATAAGTTATGAATTTTGAAAGTAGATTAGAAAAACTGAAGACTCCTGGTCTTTCAGGAATAAAGGGTGTAACAGTAGAAAAGTGGATTGCTTACGGAGTTTTTGCTTTACTTCTTGTTATTCCAATGGTTACTTCTCTTTATAACCAGTTATTGTTTGGTAAATTTATTTCTTACATGATATTTGCTTTAGCTCTGGATATTCTCTGGGGTTATGCAGGATTAATGAACCTTGGATTTGCTTTGTTCTTTGGTCTTGGCGGTTATGTACTTGGTATTAGTTTAAGCTGTCAGACTGGACTTCCAGCCTTTATGGAGTTTGGCGGACTTACTCAAATTCCATTACTGTACAGACCATTACAGAATATTCCATTTGCAGTTTTAATGGGACTTCTTGTTCCTTCTGTAGTTGCTTTTGTTCTTGGTTTGTTTATTTTCTACAGCAAGATTAAAGGAGTTTTCTATAATTTGATTACTCTTGCACTTGTTGCTTTGTTTGAACTTTTACTTGCTACAAAGCAGGTTTATACAGGTGGTTCTTCGGGAATCAATGGTATTGGTGCAGGACTTGATACAATTAAGTTCTTTGGAAAACCTATTGGAATTACCGGCTGGTATTACATTGCCTTTGTTGGACTTCTTCTTGTGTATGTTTTATGCCGCTTACTTACAAAATCTCGTTTTGGTTCAGTAATTAAGTCTGTCCGTGATAATGAAGCCCGTGTTCAGTTCCTTGGCTACAATCCTGCTGTATTCAAAATTGCAATTTTTACAATTGCCGCATTCTTTGCAGGCTTTGCCGGTATGGTTTATCTTCCAATGACATCTTTCATGTCAATTGAAGCTGCAGGTGTAAGCTTCTCTACAACCCTCCTTGTATGGCTTGCTGTTGGTGGTCGTGGAAATCTTACAGGATCTATGGTTGGTGCGTTACTGGTAAGCTTCCTTCAGTCAACTTTGTCAGAATACTTTGGAAATATGTGGCAGCTGGTTCTTGGTGTTGTATTAATTGTAATTGTATATTTCCTTCCAAAAGGAATTATTGGAACTCTTCAGGACATTCAGTACAACAGAAGAATTGCAAAAGTAATTGCTGCAAAAACTTCAAAAGAACAGACAGCAGAAAAAAAGGAGGAATAGTATGGCATATCTTGAACTTAGAGACATTTCAGTTGTTTTCTCCGGATTCCGCGCTGTAAATAAAGTTAATCTGAAGATTGACGAAGGTGAATTGCGCGTTCTTATTGGCCCAAACGGCGCCGGTAAAACAACAATCATGGATATGATTACAGGAAAGACAAAGCCAACCGAAGGTAAAATCTTCCTGAACGGAAAAGAAATTACAGGAGTTGCTCCATATAAAATCTCCGAAGTATTTAAAATTGGCCGTAAGTTCCAGGGACCAAACATTTTTGCAAATATGACAGTATTCGAAAATGTTGAGGTTGCTTTAAGAGGTTACAGTTCACTGTGGAAAACTTTTACTTATAAAAGAACTCCAGAAATAGTAAATAAAATCGAAGAAATCCTTAAGCAGATTAATTTGCTGGAATACAAGGATATGATTTCTTCTTCACTTTCTCATGGACAGCGACAGTGGCTGGAAATGGGAATGGTTTTGGCACAGGATCCTAAAGTAATTTTGCTGGATGAACCAACTTCAGGTATGACAGCAGATGAAACTTATAAAACTGGCGAAATGATTAAAACGGTAATGAAGGGAAAAACTATTCTTGTAATTGAACATGATATCGACTTTGTAAAACAAATTGCCAAGACTGTTACTGTTTTGAACCATGGAGAAGTTCTTGCAGAAGGTTCTTATGAAGAAATTACAAATAATCCTGAAGTAATTAGAGTTTACTTAAAGACTGATGATGAATTTGAACCAAAAGAACCAACTGCAGAAGAAAAGATTGTTACAGAAATGAAGCAGAAGTTAGTCGAATCAATGAAGGAGGCAAAGTAATGCTTGAAGTAAAAGACGCATGTGTTAGTTATGGAAAAAGCCGTGTTGTTAATGGAATTTCTTTAACAATTGATAAGCCAGAAACTTACCTTATTCTTGGTCGTAACGGAGTTGGTAAAACCACTTTTATGAAAAGTATTATTGGTTTACTTCCAATGGATTCAGGTTCAATCAGTTTCAACGGAACAGATCTTACAAAAACAAAGGCATATGAACGAAGTCAGAGCGGAATTGCCTATGTTCCTCAGGGACGAGAAATTATCCCAATGCTTACAGTAAAAGAAAATCTTCAGTTGGGTTGTGTTGCTCACAAAAAGGTTGAGTTTGAAAAGAAAATGGAAGAAGTACTTACATATCTTCCAGATCTTACAGTTCATCTTAGAAGAAAGGGTGGTGTACTTTCAGGCGGACAGCAGCAGCAGCTTGCAATTGCCCGTGCCCTTATGAGCGATCCACAGCTTCTTATTCTTGATGAACCAACCGAAGGTATTCAGCCAAACATCGTTATGGGAATTGCAGATATTCTTAAGCGATATCAGAAAGCAAAAGGAATTCCTTTGTTGATTGTAGAACAGAATCTTCACTTTGCAAGACGCATCGGAGATCATTTTATGATTATCCAGAAGGGACAGAGTGTTTACGAAGGAACAATTGATGAACTTACAGACGAAGTATCTGCAAAGTATATTTCGGTATAAATGAGGTAGAGAGAATGGCTAAAAATTATGTAATAACAATTGCCAGAGGATTCGGTTCTGGTGGTAAAGAAATAGCTCAGAAACTTGGAGAAAAATTGGGAATCCCAGTTTATGAAAAACAGATTCTTGAAATGGCTTCTGAATATTCAGGATTAAGTGAAGAAATGTTTCTTCGTGTAGATGAAAAACTTCGTGGAAGTACAGTTACAAATGCTTTGAATAAATTCACTTTCCCAAAAGCAGTAACACCACAAAGTAAAACGTTCGAATGCGATATTAATCTTTTCTGTATTCAGTCAGAAATCATGAAGGAACTGGCAAAGAAAGTAAGTTGTATTGTAATCGGAAAATGTGCAGATTATGTACTTAAAGATTATGACAATGTTGGAAGCTTCTATATTGAAGCACCACGCTGGGCTTGTCTGGAATCAATTATTGCAAAAACTGGTGTTTCAGAAAAAGAAGCAGCAGATATGATTACAAAAACAGATAAATATCGTGCAGATTATTACAAGTTTTATTCGGGAGGTAATTATTGGACTAACCCAATTAATTACGACCTTACATTGAACAGTGCAAGAATTGGCCGCGATAAATGTGCAGATGTAATTATTGAAATGATGAAAGTAAAGTTTGGTGAAGACTTTATTGATACTTTCAAAGACAGATTGTAGTTTTTATTATTTTGCGAGGTGCTTATGTACGAGTGTGATATTAAACGCATGGAAGAAAAAATTACTACTTTTTCAAAGTTTGGTGATACAGGTCACGGTGGAATAACCAGATTCAGTCTTTCTCCTGCAGCTATTCAGGCCAGAAATGAAGTTGTTTCAAGAATGAAAAAACTAGGACTGGAAGTTAAAACTGATGATTTAGGAGATGTATATTGTACTTTACCGGGGACAGACCCTGAAGCCGGTGCAATTTACAGCGGAAGTCATTGTGACTCAGTAAGACAGGGTGGAAATTATGACGGAATTCTTGGAGTTCTTACTGCTATGGAAATGGTAGAAACAATTGTTACTCAAAAAATTCCACATAAACAT
The DNA here is from genome assembly GCA_024402615.1 of Treponema sp. Classification (GTDB taxonomy): domain Bacteria; phylum Spirochaetota; class Spirochaetia; order Treponematales; family Treponemataceae; genus Treponema_D. The sequence continues at coordinate 3,297 of JAKSTK010000011.1, read as the reverse complement.
CCTATTACAATGACAATCTGGACAAATGAAGAAGGTGCTCTCTATGAACCTGCAATGATGTGTTCAGGAATTATTACCGGCAAGTTTGATAAAACAGCCATGTTTAATAGTGTTGCTAAAGATGGTTCTGGAAAAACTTTTGGCCAGGCTCTTAAAGAATCTGGTTTTGAAGGAGATATGACTAACCGTATTAATCCTTCAAAAACTACAGGTTTAGTTGAACTTCATATTGAACAGGGACCAGTTCTGGAAGAAGGCGGATTTGACATTGGGGTAGTAAAAGGGGTTGTAGGAATGATCAACTACGAGTTCACTTTTCACGGACAGTCAGATCACGCAGGAACTTTCCCAATGCCATACAGAAAAGATGCACTTTTTGCAGCAAGTCAGGCATTAATTTATCTCCATCAGGAATTTGACAAACTGGGAGACAAGGATCTTGTATACACAACAGGAAAAATCAGCTGTCATCCAGATATCCATACAATTATTCCAGATGAAGTTAAATTCACTCTTGATGTTCGTCATGCAGATCCAGCAATTATTCAAGCTTGTGTTGATATTATTAAAAATATGCCAAAAGAATGGGCAAATTGTACAATGAAATATGAACCAGCATGGACAAGAGAAACAGTTCTTTTTAATAAAGATTTAGTTTCTGCAGTTAAGAATTCTTCTGATGCATTAGGATATTCAAGTCATGAAATGTATTCAGGAGCTGGTCATGATTCCCAGTACTTCAGCGAAATTGTTCCAACAACAATGATTTTTGTTCCAAGTAAAGGTGGACATAGTCATTGTGAACTGGAATATTCTCCAGTGGAATGGTGTTGGAAAGGAGCAAATGTTCTTTTAAACACAGTACTGGAATTAGATAAACAGTAAAACTAAGAGGTACGCACGTACATCTTATTAACCTCCTCTGCCAGTATCTGGAAACAGATACTGGCGCCTTTTCTAAAACAAATCCAGCATACTATCCAAATAAATATGTTCCCGTACCTTCAGTTGATATTCTGGTTTAGTCATATAATATAGAAGAAACTCTAAAATTATTGCACTGCCTAAACTTCGTCCTTCAATTTTGAAATTAGTAAAGCCTGCAGGAAGGTAAGTCTTCTGAATGTCTTTAATTCCAATAAAGGCAGGATTTTCCATAGCTTTAGAAAAAATATAACCGTTGTTTCCGCCAGGAGCCCCACAGTGATGTTCGCTGCATTTTTCTCCAAGATTCTTACGGCTTACATTTTCATAGCAGATTTTCCGCTGGGTGCAGCCAGTCCAGCAGCATTCGTTACACAAAAATTCAATTTTATCTTTTTGTACCTGAGTCGTTCTATTAAGCTTTTCAAAAATTTTATTCAGACGAAAATCTGGAACAACAAAATCAAAAACTTCCCGGTTTACTTCGGTAATAAAATCATCAAAATCAGCAAGGACTTTTGTAGTAGAAGAGACAAAATATAAGTGTGGATATTCAGTTTTCAAATAGTTCAGTAATAAATCAGAATGAACAATCACACCGTTACGGATAGTTGAAGAATCAAACAGTTTGCACAGAGTATTGCATTTTTTGTCTGAAAGATGTTCAGGTCGTAAAAGAGAATTGCTGAAAGTCAGCCTTCCGGAAATATTATATTCTTCCAGTAAGTCTAAAACTTCTTCAGCATTATTATCACCAAATCCTGCACGCCCGCCACCCCACAGACAATCAGCCGGCGCACCGTATATAGAACCAATTTCACACCAGTCGTAAAAATATTCCCTATGTTCACGGAAAAGTGGCAGGAACAGTTTGTAAAGCTCGTAAAATTCAAAAAGCCCTGGAAGATGGTAAACTGCTTTTCTCTCTTTTCTATTCATATAATTTTTAATTATATCACAAAAAAGAAAATCAACCTGAATAAATGCCATGTTATAGTAATAGCATATGAGAAAAATGAATAGAATAATTTTAATTATTAGCGAAGTATTTTTAGGTTTAAGCATTTTACTTACGGGGTGTACAACTTCCAGACAAGAGGACAATAGTATGACTGCAGATGTTACTATTAGCATAGATCTTAACGCTTCTCAAAAGCCAATTTCCAAATTTATTTTTGGAATTAATGATGGTGCAAATTACAAAAAGGTGAGTCCAAAAGCTGTTCGTCTTGGTGGAAACAGAATGACTGCTTATAACTGGGAGAATAATAAATCTAATGCAGGTTCTGACTGGTATTTTCAAACAGATGATTATATGATTCGGAATGTTCGTCCTGAACTTAAAAGAACTCCCGGTGGAGCAGCACTAAATGTTTCACAGGATGCATTGCAGCATAATGTTCCATATAAATTGTTGACATTGCAGATGGCAGGCTATGTTGCAAATAAAGATGGAAAGAAAACAGAAGAAAATCCTTTGGATGGGGAGGACTGGTGTAAAATTATTAACAGAAAAGGAAGTGATTTTTCTTTGAAGCCAGATAAAACTGATGGTGTTGTTTATACGGATGAATATTTAAATTATCTGGGAACAGTAATTGGAAAATCAGATTCTCCTGCAGGTTTTCAGGGGTATGCTTTGGATAATGAACCAAAACTCTGGAATCATACGCACAAACTTATTCAGAAAAATCCTGTAAGTGCAAAAGAATTAATTTCCAGAAGTGTTGATTTAGCCTCAACTGTAAAAGATTTTGATTCTAATGCAGAAGTGTTTGGACCTTCTCTTTTTGGATATTCTGCTTATGATTCACTTGGTCAGGATTGGACATCAATAAAAGTAAATTCTTTGTTCAGATATAACTGGTTTATTGATTATTATCTAGAAGAAATGAAAAAAGCTGGTGAATTACAGAACCGAAGATTACTGGATGTGCTGGATCTTCATTATTACACAGAAGCAAAAGGTGCTTGTGGAATCAGAAAGTGTACACACTATGATAATGATGAATGTATAAAGGCAAGAATTAATTCGGTTCGTTCTTTATTTGATGCTAATTATAAAGAAAAAAGCTGGATTACAGATAATGGTGCTAAATATTTCCCGTTGCTTCCAAAACTTATGGAGTCTATTGAAAAATTTTATCCAGGAACAAAGCTGGGATTTACTGAATATAACTTTGGAGGCGGTACAGATATTACTGGCGCAATTGCTCAGGCAGACTTTCTTGGAGTTCTTATGAATTATGAAGTTTATTTTGCTTCAATCTGGGCTTTTGATAATGCGGAATATCAGTTTGCGGCTATAAATATGTTTACAGATTATGATGGAAAAAATGGCGAAATTTTAAAATGTCAAATTAAAGAAATTAA
>JAKSTK010000109.1 GCA_024402615.1 Treponema sp. | reverse complement strand
GTTGGCAGGAAAGTAAGTTTCTTTGATGTGGTTAGCAAAGTTCTGACTGTTTTCAGCTGCATCATTTTTTGGATACCACACATTATGATTTCTTGAATAAAACCAGCCTTCTTTTTTGAGTTCTTCACGAATTTCTTCTGCTGGTTTTCCATTAAAGCGAATATTAGCTCTTTTGAACTGTTCGCTGTTAATAATCTCCATTGTTACTGGAGCAGTTGTGTTTTCTGCCATTAAGTTGTACTCCTATATATGCTACACGGATGTGGCAAGTTGAATTGCTTTGCAATTCTTGGTTTCATTAGCACATGGAGGTGTTTTTGAAACCGTTTTTGCTATATTGAGTTAGTATTCCCAACCCAAATTGTTTTTTACTTTTAAATTTTCTTTTTTGTGATTGTTTTCTTCTTTGACTTTCCTGATTTCCAAATTGAAATCTTTTGATGTATATGATTTGGCGTACATGGTTCCTGCATCCAAAGCTTTTGTCAGATTTTCTCCTACCTTCCAGCTTGGAGTTCCTGTTTCTCGTACATCTGCAATCATTTTTGAAAGAACGTTGTAACAGGCAGCTTCATTTTTCTCGTTTAAGTCACTTTTTATTTTTGCTGCAGTTACTGTTTGGCACATATGTTTTGCCTGAGCGTTCATAATTGGTGTAAGGTCAATATTTGAGCCTGTATTACGGGTATAAGATTTGGAAACATCTTCAGAAACAGCTTTTAGGTTCTCTTTTAGAGTTTTGAGTTGAGGAACTTCACCTGCACGGGTTTTCTTTACGTTCTCGATAAAGTTTCTGAGATTGTCTGTTGTGTAATTCTCACCAACAACTTTGGCCTCAGAAAAATACTTGGTAACTGCTTTTTTTGAACGGTCATCAAGAGAATCGTAGTTATAAAGGTATTGTGCCTTAGATTTATTACCGCCTTCTGCTATATACAGTTCGCCATCATTTAAGTGAGTTGCATTTGCATATTTAGTAAGGCATAGAACTGGTTCGGCATCACGCTTAAAATTAAGTGAAATTCCTTCGTGCTGGAGTTTTTCCAGAGTATCACCGTAAATCCAGATATTTGATTCATATCCTTTTTTTGCGGCAATTTGTTCCAGTGCAATCAGGTTTTCATCGTTAATTATTTTGCCGGTAGTAAGCTCAATTGGAACGGAATCTGCCTTGTCATTAAAAAATGGTAATGTACGCTCAGCAACGTTGGTTTCTACTGCTCTATAAATCTGATCATAGAAGTATTCTTCTTTAGTCAGACCATGATTAAAGTTTGAACCATCACGCCATGCGGTTTGAATAAATGCCATTAATCCTTCTTGGCAGGCAGATTAAATGGAATGAAAGCAGGGTATGGTAATTGATGTACTCATACCCTGTGAAATGAATCTAGAAACACATTTCCATATCCTGGGAATGTTTCTTTTCCTGTTTTGGAGCAACAGACTGTTTATTTTCTGCTGCAAGTGTTCGACAAATGTCAGCACCACGCTTTTCAGCTTCAAAAAGAATATTTGAGAGTGTTGGCATTTCTTTATTACGCTTTTCAGGATCACGAATATCGTTTTCCAGAGTTGGCATGATTTTGCCTTTAAATTCTTCAGCAATCTGAGGATCAACAGAAAGCTTCATTCCTGATCGGCAGGCAGCGATGTAAGTTCCAAGGTATTCCTTTGGTTCGCTGGAAGCAATTACCATTGAAACATCTTTGAGGTTATCCATCTGCTGAATTTTGTCCTTTGAGGCATTGATAATACCTTCAGGATTCTGAGTCTGTTCAGGGAAGAATAGAGATGCTACATGGATTTCTCCCTGTTCATCTTTGAAGTTGTAGAATACGCCTTTTTCATTTTCCTTGATGCTGTTTTCCAAAGCATTTACGGTAGAACGTGGGAAAACGATATTTGAATTGTAACCGTTTTCCATTTTGGCAAACTGAACAGGAATAAGGCGACCTGCTGGAAGACAGTAACCTGAAGCTCCGTTATAGATAGGTTCTGCCTTAATGTTTCCAGAAGCATCTGGAAGGAATGGAGCCTTGTTTTCTTCAAGACCGCGTTTCATCACTTTTGCATTGTGGTGAGGAATCCAGAATCCGTTGAATTCATCTTTGGATACTGGTTTTTCGAATGGATTTGTATTTTCCATGTGTGTACTCCTTTAAAGTAGTGTCATAGTTGTAAAATTTGGGAGTCAATTTTTAATAAATTCCGAAAATATACATAATATATAATCAAAATGTAATAATATAAAAATATCACTGAAGAATAGGAAAGTCAATATTCTAAACTATACATTTAGAAAAAATAAATGTATAATTAAGGAAAATGAGAAGCAATCTTACCGTACATGTGCCGCAAAACCAAAATGTTTCTTACTCATTATTCGCAAAAGGACTTTCAATTCGGACTCCGCAGTATTCTGAAGATGAATCTGAGTTGATTTTTACTTTTCAGGGTGGAACTGCCGTTGTTCTGTTCTATTTTTTTGAGGGAATGAAGCGGGCTTACATTGTTACAGGGTGGGAGAGTAAAAAAGACGGTGAAAAATGTAATCTTCCAGGCGTTGATGAAGATTTATGCATTTTGTACACAGCTTTTAAGAGTAAAATCAATTTGCTTGATCATTTTATAAAGCATTTTTCAAAAGAAGATGAATATGCATTATTCAGACTTCCTCTTTTGTTCTGGTATCGTTTTTCAACATTACTACAGTGTAAGAAAGGGAAGTTGAGTTATATTACAAACGCAGTAAACAGATTTTCAAAGGTGAGTTAATTATGGCAAAGAGTAAAATTACACACGCAAAACGATTCTTATTAAATCTTCTGGCAGCTCGAAGACTTAATGCATGGTGTGAAGAGCATAATCTTCCTCATACAACAATTTATAATCTTGCAGCAGAGGATATTCCTCCAACTTACTCCGTAATCTGTAAGCTTTTGCCATATATTGAACCTGCAAAATGGTTTTATTCCGAAGATGAAGAAATTCCATATAAAACAAGACTTCTTCCTGAATGGAATCCTGATGATATCCCTTTCTTTGTTCGTAAGCATCGTCATGACTATAAGGAACTTTTAGATAAATACGATATTTCACCAAGTACAGGTGTAAATCTGTTTATAAATTACAGAACAAAGCCATCTGTTGCTCTTATTGCAAAAGCCTGTGCTGATGTAAATCCCGAAGAGTTCTTTACTTTGGGCGATGCAAATGAAGACGGTAAATTCTATCCTGAACGCGGTGATATTGTATCAATTTCTGGAAAAACAATGTTGGTTTTGACAAAGGAAAAATCTAACAGAGAAACTCATTCATTTACTGGAGTTTGTATTCAGAATAATGAAGTGGATTTAAATACTTTGGAAACAATTACCTATTCGCGCATTAATCCTGAATTCATAAAGAAGGCGAGTGGAGAACTTGTAAGTGATACTTTGAAGAAGATTAGACTTCTGTTCAAGTAGATTTAATCTTTTAATTGGTCCACAAAGTAATCATCTAAGCCAAAGAAGTCAGTTCCAAGAAATTTACTGGCTTTAATAGCTCCTCGTATCATAAAAAACTTCTTATCTACTTTTTCAGCTTCCAGAAATTTATATGGGTTGGTAATTCTTGTCAGAAAAGTGAAATGAAGAATCATATAACAACGTATGTAGACACTTAATGCAATGAATATAGATGGAGTTGTAAAGAGTACATAGTTTTTATCAGAGATAATGAACCAGTCCTTGTTACAGTATCTGATCATTCTTTTATCATCTTCTTCTGTAGTAATAGCATCGTAATAAGCACAAATTTCGCCTGTAATCTTTTCTAAATCCCAGTTGTTGAATTTCTTAAATTGATATCCAGTTTTGTCGGCTTTTTCTAATATTTTGAGGATTTTTCCATAATATTTTGGATTGTCTAACTGACGGGCATATTTTGCTAACTTTTTGTCTAAATTCATATTAATTCTATAATCTAATACAAAATTAAAATTGTCAAAAAAAGGTTGCTAAGTAACACCTAGCAACCTTTTGCTACACTAAAAACTGAAACGATTAACTCTGTCTTTCACCACCAGTCAGATTATCAGGAAGATCTTTACTGATATTCTGAGCCTGCTGTTTTTTTTCAGCTTCTTCCATCATTTTTAATGCCACATTTTGACCAACTGTAGTTCCCTGAGTCTGTTTTTCTGTCAGGAACTCTTTTGTTGTCATGTTAGTATTCTGTTGTGTTGCAGAATCAAACTTAGTAGCACTCTTGAAGTGTGGATTAGATGTAGTATTCAATGTTCTTGAATCATCTGGTCCTAATTCGCGAGATGTATTCTGTCCGCTTCTCTGATGAGCCTGTGCGCCAGGTCCTGAACCGCCGCCACCACCAGCTCCACCTTTGTTTCCACCTCCGTGAAGGAAGTTGTTTCCAGCGTTTTGGAATTTGTCTTTTAGATCTCCAGTTACTGTAGCGTACATACCTTTTCTGCCTGCTTTTCTAGCCATTTCTTCAGTTCCACCAAGATCTTTAACTGCCTGGCTTGCGGCCTTTCCTGCAGCACGTATTTTGGATACTCCTCCAGCAACATCAACACCACCTTGAGCAGCTTTTCGTGCACCTTCTTTAGCAACATGTCCTACTGCATTAGCTGCTTTAGCCCCTTTCATTGTTCCCATAGCAAGAGTTCCTGCTGCAGTAACAAGTTCACCCATAGAAAGCTGTGGCTGTCCTGTAAGAAGTGTTTGTGCGATTTTTGGAGCATTCTGAGTGAGAACGAATCCGATTACACAAGTGAAAATAATCGTTACGAAGGTTACCCAGTTCATACCACCATTATCTGCCATGATATCTACGGTTTCCTGAATGAATAGATAGAAAACAAAGAACATACAGATGGTTATTACAATCATTTTAATTACGAAGCCCATAAAGACTGGAATTAGTTTCTTTGGCAGTTCTTTTGTTCCATCAAAAAGTATGAATGGTATAAAGAAAGCTCCTATTCCAACAACAATCGTATATTCAAGAATAGTCATTACATACTGGATACAAGCAAATATTCCACAGAATACAAGAACAATACAGCAGAACATGGCCATAATCATTGTTGGTAAATGTGCCATAGTTGCTGACATTTTGTTGAATCCCTTTTTCATGAAGTTTACATCTTCAGAATCAAGATTATCCATATCCAGAGCATAAGCAATCTGATTCTTTTCCCATAAAATCTGGCAGCCAAGAACAGTTACACGCATAATTGCACCAGGGGATAGATAATATGAATCTTCCCCATCAGATGTTTTTAGCCATATATTCAGGTCAACATAAGAATCGGTAAGAAAATCACCATCTTCTCCATCAGCTTGTTTTTCAACAAGGATATTCTTGATGGCCTGAAGTGTTTTTGCTCCATAAAGACTATGGTATTTGTTCTTTTCTCTATATTCATTTACTAATTCCAGTGCCTGTTTCTTTACATTCTTTGAATTAAACTTTGCAACGTAAATTTCGGTGGCAAGATTTTCAATATAATCATTGTAATTGTCTGAATTACCAAATGTTGTTTCAAAAGTAATGTTTTCAGAACCCGATATAAGTTTATTCAAATCTTTATTCAAAGATTCTGACCATTCCATTTGTGATGCAAGGTCTTGTTCAATACTTTTCTTCATTGATGTTAGGGAATCAATGATTGCCTGCTTTCCATTTCCTGCGTCAATACCAACTCTATTCGATATTCGTGACATGCCAAGTGTAACCATTGGATACAATGACATGAATAAGATAAATAAGAGCCATTTATACATTGTATCCCACCAAAAA
>JAKSTK010000108.1 GCA_024402615.1 Treponema sp. | reverse complement strand
TTATTACTGTAATTGCATGGATTTTGATTTCTGTTATCAGTGCTGTAGGAAACGCAGGTGTTCCAATGGGATGTTTCTTCCTTACACTTTCTCTCATGGCTGGTAAAGGAATGCCAATCGGTGTAATGGGAATTATCCTTCCAATTTACGCTGTAATTGATATGATTGAAACTGCTGTAAATATTTATTCTGACTCTTGTGTTTGTGCAATGACAAACAAAGATCTTAAAGATTTAGTAACTGAAACAGCTCCTGCCGCTGAATAAGTTTTACTAAGCTTGTAAAAAAAAACTCACTTCATAATGAAGTGAGTTTTTTTTATGTTCATACAAAAGGGACAGAGTAAATTACATTTTACTCTGTCCCTTTTGTTTATACTTTATTTTATTTCAATAGTTTTTTTCGCATTGTTTCAAGTCTGTTTAAGGCTTCGTACAAGGTTTCATCTTTTTTTGCAAAATGAAGGCGAACATAACGGTTTTCTGGTTCTTTAAAGAAAGAGGAACCTGGAACAGAACCAACACCAACTTCCTTTGCCATCACTTCTGCAAATTCCAGATCAGATTTATATCCAAATTCAGAAATATCAATAAGAATGTAATAAGCTCCCTGCGGAACTGTATGGGCAAGTCCGATTGTGTCTAAACCTTTTAAGAAAAGATCTCTCTTGTGAGTGTATTTTTCCTGAAGGTCTGTATAGTAAGAATCGGCGAATTTAAGACCGGTAACTGCAGCTTCCTGCAGAGGATGTGCAGCACCAACCGTTAAAAAATCATGAACCTTTTTAATTCTGTCAGTGATTTCAGGATTTGCCTGAGTATATCCTAAACGCCAGCCAGTAATTGAATAGGTTTTGGAAAGAGAATTACAGGTAATTGTCCGGTCTTTCATTCCAGGAAGTGAAGCCATATAAACATGCTGGTTTGGTTTGTACAGAATGTGTTCATAAACTTCATCTGTAATTACAAAGGAATCATATTTAACTGCCAGATCTGCAATTATTTGAAGTTCTGCTTTTGTAAAAACTTTACCACAGGGATTAGAAGGATTACAGACAATTATAGCTTTTGGTTTTTGTTTGAAAGCGGCTTCCAGAACATCAACATCGAAATTAAACTCTGGCGGAATTAGAGGTACATAAATAGGTTCTGCTCCAGAAAGAATTGTATCTGCTCCATAATTTTCGTAGAAAGGGGAGAATACAATAACTTTATCACCAGGATTTGTAACACTCATCATGGCTGCCATCATCGCTTCTGTAGAACCACAGGTAACCACCAGTTCTTCGTTTGGATTTACATTTACACCGCTGAAGTGCTGGATTTTTGCAGCCAAAGCTTCTCTGAAATTTTGCGAACCCCAGGTTGTAGAATACTGATGGAAATCTTCTTTTGTTACTTCTGCCAGACGCTTCAAAATTTCTGCTGGAGGTTCAAAATCAGGGAAACCCTGCGAAAGATTAACTGCATTATACTGATTAGAGATTCTTGTCATTCGGCGAATAACTGAATCTGTAAAAGTGGCGGTTCTGTTAGATAAGGTTGCCATAAAAATCTCCTTTATACATGAACAAGCAGCATACTCATAACAGGAATTGTAAGTACGCAAAGAATTGTCGTTAAGAGAACAACATTTGCGGCAAAATCCTGCTGACAGTCGTGGAGTTCTGCAAGAGATTCAATAATTGCTCCAGAAGGAGTCATGGCAAGTACCACAATTGTTGTTTTTAATACAATATCGTTTATTGGAATCAGCATTACAAAAAAGTATGCCAGCACCGGAAAAGCAATAAGCTTTAAAACACAGGTGGCATAAACAAAACCTCTGGTAAAAAGTGCTTTTAAAGAACAGTCTGCTAATCTCATTCCCAGAATAATCATACATACTGGAGTGCTCATTTTTGCAAGTAATTCCACCGGCTGTAAAATTGCTGACGGAAAGTGAATATTGAGCATAAAAAGTGGAATTGCTACAAAAAGAGCAAGGGTAGTTGGATTTAAAATTGCACTTTTCAGGGAAATGTATTTTTTATTATTTGTAATAAGATATGTGCCAATTGTAAAAACAATCAGATTCATAGTCATAACATTAATTGAGCTGTAACAAAGTACGATTGGTTCTGTCGGGAAAATACTGCCAATTACATGCATTCCAAGAAATCCAACGTTTCCAAGAACTGACCCTACCGAAAGAATTCTGTATTTTGAGTCAGCATATTTACGGCCAATACAAATAAAAATTAAAAGGAAAAATAAAAGCTGTACTGCCAGAGAAATCAAAAAATAAATACCTATTTTTGCAAATGCATCCCAGCTGAATTCCATTTTTATAAAGGAATTTATAATCATTGCAGGCCCAAGAATATAAACAAGAAGTCCTGTTAATGTTTTTACATGATTTAATGAAGCCTTTTGTGTTTTAACAAGGATAAATCCAATTGCCATATAAATAATCAGTACAGATACTGTAGAAAACAATAATAAAAACATGCAAGCATTATATATAAATCCGAGTGTTATTTCAAATAATTGTAAAATACCAAATAATGTCTTATAATATATAGACTAAAAATATTACGAGGTTTGTCATGAAAGAATTTCTTCCTTACGAAACAGTAAGAAACGATGCACTTAAAATTGCTGCAAAAATTTATGAGGATGGTTTTATTCCTGATGTACTTTACTGTTCTCTTCGTGGTGGCGCTTACATGGCAAATGTTATCAGTGAATATTTTAAAATTTTAAGCAAGATTAAACATTTTCATCCTGTTTTGTACGCTGGTGTTGTTGCCCGTTCATATTCTGATATTGCACAGCATACAAAAGTTTACATTGACGGATGGACATATCCACCAGAGAATCTTCGTCCTGGAGATAAAATTCTTCTAGTTGATGATATTTTTGACTCTGGTAGAACTATTAACTTCCTGGTAGAAACTCTTATGAATGCCCGTGGTATTCCAAGAGAAGATATTAAAGTTGTTGTACATGACTACAAATATTTTACTTACCAGAAGGAACAGCTTCCAATTCAGCCTGATTATTATTGTCGTAAGTTTACAATTACAAAGCCTGAAGAAAACCGCTGGATTCATTATATGAGTCATGAACTGGTTGGCCTTACAAAAGATGAACTTCAGGAATATTACTTCAAGGATGATCCTGAATTGATTGATGTTCTGAATCCATATTTAGGAGAATAGTTTTTATTCTTTTTATGCAGAAGATTTTAAGTAAAAAAAGTTATATCATTTCAATTCTTCTCATCTTATTTTCAACAGTTTCAGTATGGGCTCAAATTAAACTTATTAGTCCGGAAGAAGGTTTATGGTCAAACCACCAGATGCTGGTTATTGATAATCCGGGACAGAATGAATATTTTTATTCATTAAACGGAGCTGATCCGGAAGCTTTTGGATTTGTTTATGATGGTCCTGTTCTGATTGATGTTACTGGTGATGTTCAGTTAAGAATTAAAAAGATTGGTAAAACTGCTGCAGAAACAGAAGAGAAAACTGTAAAATATACAGTAATTCCCGATGATGCTTTTTCAAAGACCTACAGTTCTTTTATTTCTACTTTTTATGATACTGGAATTGTAAATTATTCTGCAGGTTCAAAGTTTAATATTCCTTCAAATCTTGAATATTGTATGATTCCTCAGCCATATTCTTTTATTCAGGGAACAGAACTTTCCATTTCCGACAAATGTGTACTTACCCGTTATGTGCCTTGTACTGTAAGAGATCCGCTTACCGGAAAAAAATGGCATTTTGTTATTAAAACTTTCCCTCAGATGGCAGGCGTTTTTTCCCGCAGAGATGTTCCTTTTAAGATTGATAACTGGGACAAAATAACTTTCACAAATCAGGATCTTATATACAAAATTGACAGTGATTTCTGGGGACTGCCTTCAGAACCGGTAATCCTTGACCGTTCACAAAGTCACATGATTTACTGGCAGAGTTTAACTTACGAACAGGGAAATCCAATTGAATTCTTTGTTCTTCCTCCAAAACCTGAGGTTAGAAAAATAGAAAATCCTGACGGAAGTATTGTTTTTAGTATTGAGGGTGATGAATCTTATACATTAAGCGTACTTTCTTATGATGAAAAAGACTATCAGGAATTGTTTACAGAAATTGGTGCAGATACTTTCTTTGGTGATAGTATTTCGGGCAAATTAAAAATTGGTTTGTTTACAAATTCTGTATATCAGGGAGAAATTGAAGCAGAATATGCAATTAATAAACGACCTGCTGCGGCTCCTGTAATTACTGCTTCTGCAACTAATTTTTATTCCCGCAAAGATGTTACGCTTTCAATCAAGGCAGAAAAAAATACTCAACTCTATTATGCAGTCAGTAAACCTCTGGTGATTACAGATCCTTCTGCAAAACTTACTCCTAACAGTGAACTTTTTAAAGATGTAATTATTGATTTTGCTGATTATAAAGCCGCTGGTGGTGATTCAATCGATCTGGAACTTACTTCTTATGATTGTGTTTATTACAAGGTTCGTGCTTATTCTGATGACGGATTTATTACAAACAAGATTTCTGAATATTCAGTTGTAATCGATAAAAATAATTATTATTACTGTGAGGCACTTGGTTCAGAATTAAGTGATGGTTCTCCTGAACATCCTTTTGGTGATTTTAGAAAATGTATGGATGTAATTAATCAGGGGAGAGTAGCAACACTTCATGTAAAAGGTAATCTTACAATTCCAAAAGGACAGACAATGATGTTGTCTAATACAACTATTGTTAATGATGCGGATGGTGTAATTACTTTTGAAAAAGATGCCTCCGTTTGTGTACAGAATTCTACAATTTCTATTGAAAACTTCCGTATCCAAATGGCACAAGACGGTTATTATACTTCTCAGGCAAAAATTGTTCCTGCTTTCCGTCTGGAAAGTTCCCTTCTGGATATGAAAAACTGTCAGATTGCCTTGAACTTCGGTAAAAACGGAACCTTTGCGGATTGTTATAATTCTTTCTTCAGTGTTGTAAATACAATTGCTTCTGTAAGTTCCAGCACTTACGGTTCTTTTGTTTCCGGTGTAAAAACAAAAATCAATATTCAAAACTCTTCCGTAAATATTTCATCAGATACTGGTGTAATTATTTCTTTGAATGATGGTGATCTAACTCTTATGAACAACTCTTTCAAAGTTATTGGACAGAAGGGTAGAATTGCAGAACTTTTTGGTGCAAAGGGAAAAATTGCATGGAACAGCTTTAAGTCTGATTTGAAAACCGCCAGTTCAGCATCTCCAGTTTATAAAGATAAACAGACTTCAATTACTGAGGAAAATAATGATTCTTCAGGATTTTAATACACCATTAATTCTTACAGTAGGATTTGATGAAGCAGGAAGAGGTCCGCTGGCAGGTCCTGTTTCTGCCGCTGCAGTTATTTTGCCTTCAGATTTTCCTTTTGAAATTCTTAATGATTCAAAAAAACTTTCAGAAAAGAAAAGAGCCGCTGCAGAAATTATTATTAAAGAAAAAGCATGCTGGGGAATTGGACTTGTTGATCACGAAACAATAGACCGTATAAATATTCTTGAAGCTTCTATGCTGGCTATGAAAATTGCTTACGAGCAGCTGGCTCAGAAATTACCTGATTTTCTTGTTCAAAATGGTGTAACAACTAAAGATTATTCTGTTCAGGGGATTACAGATGGTACCCGCTGTCCGGATGTAAAAATACAGTGCAGATGTGAACCAAAAGCCGACGGAAAATATCCTGAAGTTATGGCCGCTTCTATTCTTGCTAAAACCTGCCGTGATGCAATTATGATGGAAATGGATAAAAAATATCCCGAGTATGGATATGCAAAACATAAAGGCTATCCAACCCGGGATCAT
>JAKSTK010000107.1 GCA_024402615.1 Treponema sp. | reverse complement strand
GATAACTGGAAAGAATAGTAAGCTTTTAACTGTTTTAGTTCTTATGAGTTTAATAATCAGAAGGATAATGCTGCCTAAAAAGCAGGAGATTATAATATTCAGAAGAATAAATATCCCAAAAAAACTCAGAGCTTTTTCAAAATAAAATCCAAAAAGAGTTATAAAAAGCATGAGGGTATTCATAAAAATCTGAATGCCTAAATAATATGGTTCTCTTCCCGACTCAGGAATTAAAAAATAAGGCAGAAGCAACAGTAGAATTGTTATAAAAGGAATAGTAAAAAGTATAATCATAAGTATATTTTACCATAAAACTACAGGTACATATCAACATTGACACTGCCAGAAATAAATATTCCCAAAGTGGAAAACTAAATTATTCGTATATTCCTGCCGATAATAGAAATGTAGAATTGTTGACAAAACTTATATATAATCGAGAGATAAGGGAAAAATTTATGAAAACAGTTGGAATTAAACTTGCAGACGGCTCATTTTATCCGGTAATGGAAGAAGGCACTGTTCAGGAAAGAACTCTGGATCTTACTACAGCACACAATAATCAAACTTGTGTAATGGTAGATATGTACCGTTCTAAAACCTGTTCAATGGATGATGCTGAATATATTGATACTCTTAAAATCGAAAATCTTAATGCTCACACAAGTGGTGAGCCAAATATAACTTTTTCGGTTGGACTTGATGAAAATAATCAGCTCACAGCAAATATTGTTGATCCAGAAACTGGCGCAGAAAGCAATTCCACAATTACACTTGTTTCCCGAACAATTGAAGAAAGACTTCAGGCAGATGACTATTCTATTGCCCATTCTGATAAAGCTAATGAAGAAACAGAAATTAATCATATAGAAGTAACAGAAGAGCCTTCTGAATCAGAAAATAATGCGGCTCTGGCAGCTGGCGTTGTTGCAGGGGCTGGGCTTCTTGCGGTGGCTGGTGCAATGGCTGCAAAAGAAGAAGAACCTGCTGTTGTTACAGAAGACGAACCTGTTTTTGAAGAAACTGCCGTAGAGGAGTCGGCTCTCGAAGAAACAAACGAAAAATCATTGGAAGAAACTGCAGAAGAAACAACTGACGAAACTGTAGTTGAAGAAACTCCTGCTGTTGAAACAGAAAGTGAAATGACTGCGGAAGAAGCATTACTTGGTAATAATCTTTTTGATGACGATAGTTTTGATTCTTTCCCTGGCGATGATGTAATTCTTGAAGATCCTGAAATGACAGACACAATTACTGAAGATGACTTTAATTTAGGAGATCCTGCTTACAATCAGCTTTTATCTGATGATTTTAGCTCTGATACTGTTGAAGAAAACTCTCCAGCTACAGAAGAAGCTCCTGTTGATGAATTTACAATGGACTCAATTTCTGATGATTTTGGTTCAGGAGATTCTTTGGACGACTTTAAGTTAGATGAACCTTCTGCTGAAGATGATTTCAAACTTGACGATATTACTGATGATTCTTTCAACATGGACGAAAGTTCTGAAGATTTAAGCAGTGAAAGTCTTGATTTGCCTGACTTTGACGAACCTGCAGATGATTTCCTTGGTGAGTCAAGTAAAGATGATTTTGCCGCTTTTGATATTCCAGATTTTAATGATTCAGATTTGAATACCGAAACCAATAGCTTTGACGATCCTGGTTTTGACGATGATGACTTTACATCTTCTGATGACAGCAATATGGCCGTAAGTGGTGGTGGTATCAGCTTTACCGGTTTGTACGATAAGGAAACTGAATTGGGCGAATCTGGCGGTGATGAAGAAAAACGAACAAAGATTCCTGTAATAATCTGTGTTGTTTGTGCAATCATTTGTTTACTCGCAACTGCCCTGATTCTCTTTGTTATTCCTTCAAAATTCAATTTAATTAAGAAATCAACAGAAACTACTGTAATTGAAAAAACAGAAGAAGTTAAACCAGCTCCTGCACCTGCAGAAGAAACTGCTTCAACTCCTGTAAAAGAAAAACCACAGATTCCTGCTAAAGAAGATGAAATTGTTATTATCCCAGAAGCAGAAACTGTAATTCCATTACCACCTCCAGTTGTAAAAGAAGAACCAGAAGTATTCACTTACAAAATTAAATGGGGTGATACACTGTGGGATATTGCAGATACATTCTACAAGAACCCATGGCGTTACAAAGACATTGCTAAATACAATCATATTAAAAATCCTGACCACATTATTTCTGGAACAATTATTCAGATTCCAGAAGACTAAGGATTTTTAAGTTTTGAACCCTACTTTTCGGAAGCTCCAATTAATTACTGTCTCACTTTTCTGCTTTGCATCTCTTGTCAGTTGTAAAGCAAAAACAGACAGTTTTGGAGCCGACGCAAATTATTTTATTGGTCTTCAAAAACTAAAAGAAAATAAACAGAAAGAAGCACGGGTTAAATTCAATCAGTGTATAAAAAAAGGGTCTTACGAATGTGCCAGAAAAAGTGCACAGGCTCTTACTGCTCTTGGAAACACACTGCAGAAAAACGAAGCCTGTCTGGAACTGGTAAAACGCTTTCCGGACTCTGAATCCCGCTTAATTGCCGCAAAACAATTCAAAAGCTGTAACGAAACTAATCTGATAATTGATGTTACTAATGGTTTAGATTTATCCGCAGAGAATAATGATCTTATAAAAATCAGACTGGAAGCATTGAAAAAACGGGGTGACTCTCATTACCTGAACGAAGTTTACAAATGGTACACTACCCGCCCAATTTCTCTTAATCACTATCAGTTTTTCAGAGATACCTATTCGGAAGATTTTGACATAGATAATCCGGAAACTCCTCAACAGTTTGCAATTAACTTTAGAATTCAGATTTATAAAAGAAATTATCTTGATGCGGTGGATGAAAGCTCTCAACTTTTTGAATACCTGGAAAATGGTTCTCTGGAAGTTTCTAATCAATTGATTTCTGATTTAGGAAAAGCTTTTCTTTATGGCAGCGACCGTTTTCCTTCCAACGCAGAACTATTCTGTAAAAAAGCAAAACTTTTTGAAGCAACAGAGGCTGAATTCTATTTCTGGTTTTATGCAGGCCGCTACTATGATCAGGCAGGTCTTTACTACACACAGGCAATTAAATGCTATGAACGGGCAATTGCAAGCACTTCATCTCCAGACAAAAAAGACAACGCCCTGTGGTATCTGATGAAAACAAAATCGAATCAGTCACTGGATGAAACAATCAATTCAATTGAAAAATATGCTTCATCCTGGAATGATCCTTACTACTTTGATGATTTTTTTGACAGTCTGATTCCAAATTTAATAATTGGCGGAAGATGGAATGCTTTTCAGACTTTGAGTAAAACTTTGGACGGGTATGCCAGTACAGAAATTATTGCACAGCTTTCTTATATTTATGGCCGCAGTATTGAAGAAAATCTTTTGATTGTAGATAACCCCGAACTGGAGATGAAAGCTGCCTACACAAAAGCTCTGAACTGTGGTTCTGCACCATACTACAAAATTATGGCCGCTTACCGTTTGGGCTTAAGCGATACCGAAGTTAAAAATATCCTTTTTTCACCAACAACACAAAAAGCAATTGAAGTAAACAAAGATGCAGAAACTTTACTTTTGGGTTATGCCCATTTTGGTTTTCCGGAGAAAATTTACAGTGAATGGCAGAAATTTTCTGTAAATCAGATTTCTACAGAAACCTCAATGAATCTGTCCCGATTCCTTAAAACCTGCGCTTCTCAGAATAATGATTATTTTTCTCAAAGCTTAAGAATCGCTTCCAGAGCTTCTAACAGAAGCATTAGAGAACTTTCAAAAGAAGAAATGGAACTGGTTTATCCTCAGGCATTTAAAAAAGAAATTGAAGAAATCAGTTACAAATATAATCTTGATGCTTCTATTATGTATGCTCTGATTAGAAGTGAAAGCTTTTTTAATCCGGATATTGTAAGTTCTGCTGGTGCGGTAGGACTTTGCCAGCTGATGGATTTTACTGCCGGCGAAATTGCCCGTAAGCTTAAAGTAAAAGATTTTAATACAACAGACCCTGAAACCAACATAGAATTTGGAACCTTTTATCTGGCAGAACTTTTAGGCCGCTGTAATGGTTCCTACCTTCAGGCATTTTTCTCTTATAATGCCGGAATTACTAAGGTTCGCCGCTGGCTGCAGGGTTATCTGGAAGATTTTGGTGCAAAGAAAAACATGCCGGAAGATTTATTTCTGGAATCAATAAATATCTCTGAAACAAGAGAATATGGAAGAAAGCTTATTTCTGCTACTATTTACTACGAATTTATCTACAACACAGAAAATTATGATTTTGTTTCCATAGTTAAGAATTTAATTAAATAGAAAGGAAAGAAAAATGGAAGATCCTTTTGCACATCTTTTACCACAGATTCTTCATTTTAATGGAATTCAGGCAACACAGTTAGTTCTTTTATTGGGAATTATTATGTTCATTGGTGCTGTTGGTGGCTGGCTTTTTCAGAAGCTAAAAATTCCGCAGGTTGTAGGCTACATTGTAATGGGAATTATTATTGGTTCTTCGGGATTTCATGTTCTGGAACCAGAGGTTATTAAGGCACTGGATCCTGTAAGTACAGTTGCTCTTTCTTTGATTGGATTTCTGGTCGGTGGAGAACTTAAACTGGGCACTGTAAAAAAATATGGAAAACAGTTTGTAAGTATTTTACTTTTTGAAGCAATTACTCCGGCTATTGTTGTTGGATTAATGACAGGTCTTGTTTGTTTTCTGGTAACTAAAGATGTGAGACAGTCGGTTTCTCTGGCTCTGATTTTAGGTGCTATTTGTTCTGCAACTGCTCCTGCCGCCACAACTGATGTTCTTGCGGAATATAGAACCCGCGGTCCACTTACAACTACCGTTTACGGAATTGTTGCTATGGACGATGCTGTTGCCCTGATTTTGTACACAATTGCATCTACAATTGCCCATCCATTAATCGGTGGGCAATCTCTGCCATTTTGGATTCAGCTGCTGAATATTTTTAGAGATATATTTGGTTCTATTGCGGTAGGAGCTTTAGTAGGCTTTTTATTGAGTTTAATTACAAGACTTTTGACAAATGAAGGTCGTATTCTGACTTTTGCTTTAGGATGTCTGTTCTTAAGTACAGGTATTACTCAGATTTTTGATCTTGATAACATTCTTGCTGCCATGAGTCTTGGTTTCTTTATGGTAAACTTTGCGCCACAAAAAACCAGAGGCGTATTTACTTTGGTTGATAAATTTACTCCACCGGTTTATGTTTTGTTCTTTGTTCTGGTTGGTGCGAAATTAAACATCTGGATTATTACTCCATTCCTGGGAATTCTTGCATTACTTTATGTTGCTGGTCGTACAATCGGTAAATCTATTGGTGCAAGTTTTGGTGCATGGCTTACACATGCTCCAAAAACTGTTCAGAAGTTTTTACCTTTCTGTCTGTTGAGTCAGGCGGGAGTTGCCATTGGTCTTTCAATTGCGGCTGGAAATGATTTTCCGGATTCGATTGGACCACAGATTCTTTTGATTATTACTGCCACAACTTTTATTGTTCAGCTGATTGGGCCAATTTGTGTTAAGGTTGGTGTTACAAAAGCCGGAGAATGCGGACTTAATGTTACAGTTGAAGATATTAAGAAAAACAGCCGCGTAACTGATGTAACCTGGGGAAAAGAACATATCTGTTCTGATAATTCTCCTGCAATTGTTTGCGAAACTGACAGATTATTTTCCATTTTGAATTCTTTCAGTCGTAATCAGAATTTAAATTATGTTGTAAAAAGTGCTTCTGACGGAACTTTAGTTGGAATAATTTCTCTTGAACACTTAAAGGAAGTTATGCAGATTGGCGATTTTGCAGAATCTATGCTGGCAATGGATGTTATGGATCAACCGATAATAACCTGTAAACCTTCCACTTTGCTGCCAGAAGCCTACAAACTTTTTGAAGAAAAAGACATTGATGCGATCCCTATTGTAGATGCAGATAATACCCCGCTGGGAATTCTTGAAAAACAGACAGTAGATCACTATCTTCACACCCGCATCATCGAGTTAAACAGAAAACTGGAAGAACTCGATATATAGCTTAGTTTTATATTTACAGAAGATAAAACTTACTTCCGGTCAGAAAGCTGATATAAGCA
>JAKSTK010000106.1 GCA_024402615.1 Treponema sp. | reverse complement strand
GGTGTAACAACTGGTCGTCCACGTCGTTGTGGTTACCTTGACCTGGTTGCTCTCCGCTATGCTTGTCACGTAAACTCAATTGATAACCTCGTTCTTACTCACCTTGATATTTATGATGACATGAACGAAATCGAAGCATGTGTTGCTTACGACATCAACGGAAAAATCGTAACAGACTTCCCTGCTTCTATTCCTGAATTGAACGCTGCTAAACCAGTTCTTCAGAAATTCACAGGCTGGAAATCTGACATTACAAAATGTGATTCTTACGATAACCTTCCAAAGAATGCAAAAGAATATATTGAATACATTGAAGACTTTACAGGAACAAAAGTTGGAATCGTTTCTGTAGGTGCTGAAAGAAATCAGACATTCTTCAGAGATTCAATCTGGAAATAGTTATTAGCCAGTAAATCCACAGAATCCCTAATCCTCCGTAAAACTAAAACTTTGCGGGGGATGGCAAAAGCCATTAAAAGAACGGAAACTGTGGATTTTTTATCTGCCGGTAAAAACAGGAAAAAAACAGTGAAAAAATATTTAAAAATTACAGCAATTCTCACTCTTATTTTTTTCACTGGCTGTGCATCAACTAAAACTACCGTAAACACTTCTAAAACCGAAAAATCAGAAACCATTTCAACAGTTGTAACAGAAGAAACAAATACTGAACCTTCTGAAAACAAACTGGGAACAACCGAACAAATTCAGAAATCTTCTTCAGAACCTGCGGCTTCCGCAAATATAACTACAAATACAACTGCTGATACTAAAACTGAAAAACCAGCCGAAGAAGTAAAAAAAACTGTTACAGAAAATACAAACCCCGAAACACAGAAAACCACACCAGCTCCAGAAACTAAAAAGGAACCGGTTATTAATAACGAAATCACCCTGCTTTTTGGCGGTGATATTATGGCTCACTCAGTAAATTATCAGATTTCTACCTACAGCAAAATCTGGAAAGATATTAAAGATATTACTTCTGCGCCAAACTTGACTTTTGGAAACCTTGAATTCCCTATAGACACAACTAAACCTGCTTCAAACTACCCTAATTTTAATTCCACTCAAAAATATGTTCAGGCAGCAATTGATGCGGGATTTGATGTTTTTTCACTCTGCAATAATCACACAAACGACCAGGGATTAAATGGAATTTTAGAAACCCTAAAAACTGTAGACAAACTTAAAGCTCAGGCAACTACAGACGGACATGAAATCTATTTTTCCGGCACAAAAGCAGATCCAAAAGCAGAACTTACTTACAACATTATTGAAAAAGATGACTGGAAAATTCTTTTTCTTCCAATTACAGAGCTATTAAACAGCCCTGTTGCTTCTGATTATATTAATTATATAAAACCAGATGAAACAAACCGTAAAAACTTCATTACTTTCTGTAAAGAATTACGTGAAAAAAATGAATGCGATTTATTTATTGTATCTGTACATACCAGTGAACCGGAATATACCCGGGTAATTACAGATAAACAGAATAAATATTATATGGATATTCTTGAAGCCGGTGCTGATGTTGTATGGGCAAATCATGCACATATTATTAAAAACCGCAAAGTAATAGTTGACGCTGAGAAAAAAACAACTAAATTAATAATGTACGCAAATGGAAACACTATCAGCGGACAGCGTACAAAACCAGAGCTTACCTCCAAAAATCCTGTTGGTGAAAGAGATAACACGGGGGATGGGCTTTTGTATAAAGTAACTTATAAACGTACAGAAAAAGGTGCACAGCCATATATTTACAAGGCTGAACCTGTTTTCATTACAACTTATATTAATACTGCAAATGAGTATGTAATCAAACCTTTAAATCAGGGATTCGTTGATTATTGTAATTCTGTAGAACGAAAAACCTGGGCTGAATACATTACCCGCCGTATTAAAATTAACAAAGATGCAACAAAGGATTTAATTGAATGGCAATAAATTATACTTCTCTGCCTGTCTACGAACAGAAACAGAAGATTTTAGACTGTCTGGAAAATAATCAGGTAGTAATTGTAGAAAGTCCAACCGGTTCTGGAAAAACAACTCAGATTCCAGTAATTTTATATGAAGCCGGTTATGCAACAAATGGCATAATTGGTGTTACTCAACCAAGAAGAATTGCAGCTCTTTCCGTAAGTGAATTTATCTCAAAACAGTTGGGAACTACTTACCCTGGCCTTGTTGGCTACAAAATGCGTTTTGAAGATTACACAAATCAGGATACAAGAATCAAAATCATGACTGATGGTATTCTGCTGCAGGAAATGAAACTGGATCCATGGCTTTCTAAATATTCCGTTTTAATGATTGATGAAGCTCATGAACGCAGCTTAAACATTGATTTTGTTCTTGGTCTTGTAAAACGGGTTCTTAAAGAACGAAAAGATTTTCATGTTATTGTAAGTTCAGCAACCATGAACACTCAGGTTTTCTCTGAGTACTTTGATAATGCACCAATTGTATCCATTGATACAGTTACTTATCCTGTTTCTATTATTTATGATCCAATTCCCGGAGGAGCTACAACTTCTACGGAGGGTGGCTGTGACGCAGTTCTTACAAAAATCTGTAAAACTGTAGACCGTGTTCTGGATAATGATGATGACGGAGGAATTCTTGTATTCCTGCCTGGTGAAAAAATAATCAAAGATTGTGTTGAACGGTTAAGTCGCTCACCTTTTGGACGAAAACTTCATATATTACCTTTATATGGCCGTCTGGCAAAAGAAGAACAGGAACGGGTTTTTGAAAAAGCACCTGAAGGCAAAAAGAAAGTTGTAATTTCCACAAATATTGCAGAAACTTCTGTAACAATCAGTGATATTACTACGGTTATTGATTCCGGACTGGCAAAACTGAACTTTTATAATCCAAGGAATTTTACTTCTTCTTTAATTGAAACTCCTGTTTCTAAAGCTTCCTGCAACCAGAGAAAAGGTCGTGCAGGCCGAACTCAACCAGGTACCTGTTACCGACTTTATGGCCGTCAGGATTTTGAAACCCGGGAATTATACACAAAAGAAGAAATTTATCGTACAGACCTTAGTGAAGTTGTTTTACGAATGGCGGAACTTGGCATTACAGATTTCTACGGTTTTGATTTTATTGCATCTCCAGGACAGGAAGGAATTATTGGTGCGGTTGATACATTAAACATGCTGGGAGCATTAACACCGGATAACTGCCTTTCTGATATCGGAAAGCTTATGGTAAAATTCCCGCTGGAACCAAGAATCAGCCGAATTATTGTTGAGTCAATTTTACGCTTCCCGGAAGTAATGGACAAAGTTCTTATTGCAGCTGCCTTCCTTTCTGCTAACTCACCTTTCATTCTTCCACCAAACGAAGAAATGGAAGCCCGTAAGGCTCATCACCGTTTCAGAGACTTATCCGGGGATTTTGGAACTTACCTGAATCTTTTTTATGCCTACAAACAAACCGACAACCGTGAAAAATTCTGTAAAAAAAATTATCTGGACGAACGGGTTATGGCCGAAATTGAAAATATCCGCTTTCAGTTAGGAGAAATTGTCGGAGATTCTCTTGGTATTCCAATTGTCGAAAACAACGGTTCCACTGCTGATTACCTTTGCTGTATTGCAGCAGGAATGATTCAGTTTGTTTGTATTAAAACTGGCCGTGAAAATTATCGTTCCCTCACCGCAGATCATATTTGCATTCATCCAGGTTCAGTAATTTTCCGTCAAGATCCTGTATTTATTGTTGCAGGAGAAATTGTACGCACCTCCCGCATTTTTGCCATGTCAGTTTCTCCATTAACCAGAAATCTTCTTGATGTAATTAATCCGGCTTTATATGAACGTCTCGTTGCCTGTAAAGGAAGCATAAGCGACAAACTCCAGGATTTATCAAAAAATAAAGACCGAAACAAAAAGCCTGCTGAATCTTTCCAGAAATCAAAAAAGATTGAAAAACAACAGAAGCTTCTTGCAGAAGTTAAACCAGATAATGCCCTTTCTTTGGGAGAATTCCTTTTTGAAACTGTTTCTATTAAAGGAAAGAAAACTGCAATTCTGCCAATCAATTATTTTTCTCTGGCAGTTTTACAGGAAAAAGACAAAGGAAAACTTGCTGCCTGTGGTAATCTTAAAGGAAAAATCATTACCAGAGATAATGGAACTTTACTGGAAGGTGAAAAACTCAGTCAGATTATAAACATTACAAAGAATATTGATATTAATCCAATTTCCGAAAAAAACTGGAACAGAAAGATGAATATTAATATTTATAATCCGGTAGAAAAAGAGCAGCTTATTGATGCTTTAGATAAGATTCTTCATACAGCAATTGCAAAACAGAAAGGCCGCGAATATGGTTTTATAACTTTATATACTGACGGAAAAGGCAATTACTGGTTCAAAGTTTCCCGTGGTTTCAACACTGCTCTGACCGAAAGCCACGGTGCACTGGAAATGTTAATTGAAGAATCGGTTGATTTCACTGATGATGAAACAGAAAAAATTAACAATGTTTTGAGATTAGTAAATAAACTTTACGGTTAATGTTACAATACAAGCCTATTTGGCATTTTCATCAGGCTTGTTGTTTTTATTTCCGTTATTAGATTTATTCTCTTTTGAATCAGCCTCTTTTTTATTATCTTTAGACTCTTCTTCGTCTTCAATACCAAGCATTTTCTGAATTCGTTTTTTATTGCTGGCATTGGCCTTTTTATCCTCGTAAATTTCACGCATTTTTTCTTCTGCAGCGGCAAATTTACAGTTTTTATACATATCAAGTCCAAGACTTACGGTGGTTGTATCTTTTGAATTCAAATATTCAAGACAAATATCTTTAAATTCCGGCTTAGCATTTTTTGCCAGTTCTTTACCAATGGCATAACGCAAATCTTTCTTTTTATCATCCTTTACACATTCAGATGCAAGTTCAAGAATTTCTTTTTCACCGGCATGACCTTCTTTTAAGAGAACTTCAATAATTTTCTTTTTAGCAGAATCGCCTGTCTTTTTATTTGTTACCTGTTCAACAAGATAATTATTTCCTTCTTCAGTATTCAAAGCTGCAATAGAAGTATAACTTTCTTCCTTAATTACTTTTTCAGGATCATTTTTTGCACGGTAAACCAAATAAGGCACGGCTTCTTTTATTTCTTTTTCCTTAACAGCCTTAATTGCTTCCTGTCTTACTCTCCAATGTTCATCACGAATTCCCTGAATAATTATAGTTCTTGCTTCAATTACATCAGGAAAATTAACAAGACCTTTAATAATATACTGGCGGAGATTTGGATCTGTAGCATTAAAATTTCTGCACAAAACAGGAACAGATTTGTCTACTTCCATTAAGCCAATTGATTCTGCAGCATACATTCTTACAAAAGTGTTTTCATCTTCATTTTCAAGAATATCCACAAGTTTATCCCAGGTTTCTACAGCATGCATTTTACCGCAAGTACGCATTAATGACTGACGCTGTGCATCGCTTAAATCATCACGGTCAAGGTATTCAATAAGAAATAAAGCTTCTGATGGACCGCCAATATCTCCTAAAGTAGAAATTGCATCATTAAAATAGCTTTCATTTTCACTTTCAATAAGAGTAATTACGGCTGGAACAGCTTCCTTTGTCTTAACTGCCGAAACATATTTAAAAACAGCCTTAACAACTTCATTCTTTTCATCATAAGGATCATTTAGAAGTTCTACTGCGTAATCTTCCAGACAAGGATCTTCAATTTTTGTAAAATATTTTAAAACCTTTTCGCGTATTCCGGAACTTTTTGTTACTTGAAAAACATCATAAATTTCATCAGTAAAGCGTGGATCTTCCTCTTCAATAAGTTTGTCCATTAATTCACCGATTTCAGAAGGAATTCCGTATTTAATTGTATTTCTGCGGTTTTCATAAGTTTCTGCAGATTCATCTTTTTCTGCAGCTTTTTCAGCTTTTTCTTTATCAATAGGACGAGGTCTTTTTGCTTCAGGAATTTCCGCAATGCCAGCCTTTGCCGCAACAATTTCTTCTTCAACAGAAATTTCTTCCTCAACAGCAATCTCTTCTATATCGTATTTTTCCTGTGCAAATAAATCTGCACTCATAACTGAGAAAATCAATAATGCACAAATAAATAAAGAGTTCTTTTTCATACAATACCCTAAATAATAAACAACTTATTAAATCTTCGGTAACATATGGAAAAACTTATACATTTC
>JAKSTK010000105.1 GCA_024402615.1 Treponema sp. | reverse complement strand
TGGCTCCTGATGTAACAGTTACTACTATTGAAATGGATATTGACCGTCACATTACAGCGCTGCAGAATTTTCATAATAAAGGCTTGTCTGATAGAATCACTGCGTTGAATGGTAATGCTTTGACGATGGAGATTGAAGGCCAGTTTGATTTGATTTTTATTGATGCGGCAAAGGCCCAGTACATTAAATTTTTTGAAAAATACAAGAAAAATCTGGCTCCTGACGGGGTTTTTATTAGTGATAATCTTTCGTTTCATGGAATGGTTGAAGATTTGAGTCTTACCCATAATTATTCTACTATAAAGCTTGTCAAAAAAATCCGAAAATATATTGAATTCCTTAAGTCCAATGAAGAATTTTCTACCGAATTTTATACTTGTGGCGATGGAATTTCGGTGAGTAAACGAAAAAGTGTGTTATAATAGTTAGGATTATTCTTAGCATTTTGTTATGAGGTATTTATGGCTAAAGATGAAGATGGAGTAAGAACTATTAAAAAAACTAGTATAGGTCGTGCTCTTGGTGCGGCAATGCTTGTTGTTGTTCCTGTTCTTTTTGCGATTCTTTTGATTATTGCTTCTTTTGTTATTAGAACACAGACAAAGAAATCGTATTATGAAATGGCCCGTGAGGTTGTAGGAAGCCGTTCTGACGAAATCAGTAAATGGATTGAAATTTACAAGAATGATCTTCGTGTTTATTCTGATGCTGATGTTGTTAAAACTGGGGATGTGGAAGCTGTTCTTGAATGGTTCCAGAGTCACACAGAATTAAAAAATCCTGATTATGATTATGTATTCTTCTGTGATGAATATGGAACTTCTTACCGTGATACTGGTCTTGAAGGAACTGCTGGTGCTTTAGTTGGACGCGACTACTTTAAGGCTATTATGAAAAATGGTGAAGAAGTTTTTGTTGGTAATGTAATTCTTTCTAAAACTTCGAATCAGTATGTAATGCCTATTGCCAGAGCAGCTATAGACGAAAATGGCAATACTTTTGGTTTCTTTGTTGGTATGCTTGGTCTTAAACAGATTAAGGATGAAGTTGAAGGGTTCCAGATTGGTAAAACAGGTTACTTCTTCCTTACTGATAAAACTGGCCAGATTGTAGCTCATAGAGATCAGAGCATGGTTTTGCAGGCAATTGATTTAATTCCTGAAATTGCGGATATGGTTTACAACCGAAGTGCTGAATATGTGGAATTTGGACTTGATGGACGTCAGGTTGTTTCATTTGTTGTTGATGTTGAAAGTGTAGGCTATTCAATTGGATACATTGTTTCTTTAAGCGAAATTCATATTGCAACAACTCATACTCAGATTGTACTTGTAATTGCAGGTATTCTTGTTGCTATTATTCTGTTCCTGTTCTTTATTCTTGCATTAAACAGAGTTTTGAATCGTCTTAAGAAAATTAATCTTCATATTAAGAATCTTTCTTCTGGTGACGCAGACCTTACTGTTCGTCTTGAATTAAAGGCTGTTGATGAAATTGGTGAACTTGTAATGGGCGTAAATATGTTCCTTGAAAAGTTCCATCAGATTATGACAAATATCAAGCAGTCTGAAAGTCAGTTGAAGGAAGCTGGTGAAGTGCTTGCTGCCGAAATTGATAATACTACTTCTACAATTTCACAGATGTCTGGAAATATTAATCTTGTAAATGATCAGGTTGCTAATCAGGCTACTGTTGTTGGAAACTCTACAAATGCTATTACTGCAATTTCTAATAACATTGATTCTCTTGATTCTATGATTCAGGATCAGGCTGCATCTGTAGTTGAAGCTTCTGCCTCTGTTGAAGAAATGATTGGTAACATTAATTCTGTTGATAGTTCGGTTATTAAAATGGTTGAAGAATTTACTGTTCTTGAAATGGATACTAAAAATGGTATTGAACAGAATTCTTCTGTAAACGGCCTTATTCAGAAAATCTCTGAACAGTCTGTTGCCATGATGGATGCCAATACTACAATTCAGAATATTGCAGAACAGACAAACCTTCTTGCTA
This sequence comes from Treponema sp., assembly GCA_024402615.1. GTDB lineage: Bacteria > Spirochaetota > Spirochaetia > Treponematales > Treponemataceae > Treponema_D. The sequence continues at coordinate 4,245 of JAKSTK010000105.1, read as the reverse complement.
TGAACGCTGCAATTGAAGCGGCTCACGCTGGTGAAGCAGGTAAGGGATTCTCTGTTGTTGCTGATGAAATTCGTAAGCTTGCCGAAACATCTGCTGAACAGTCTAACAAAATTGGTGAAGAACTTTCAAAGATTCAGACTGGTATTTTGCAGGTTGTTTCTGCTTCTTCTGAATCTGAAAAATCATTCCAGTCGGTTTCTGAACGCATTGCTCTTACTGGTGAACTTGTTGCTCAGATTCGTGGTGCAATGGAAGAACAGCAGGCTGGTTCACAGCAGATTCTTCAGGCTTTGCAGGCTATGAATGATAGTACTGGTGAAGTTCGTGCCGCTGGTTCTGAAATGACTAAGGGTGGAGACAGTATTAAAGGCGACGTTGTTGAACTTAGAGACAGTATGAGCAATATTAGTAGTGCGGTTTCTGAAATCAACGAAGGAACTCATTATGTAAATGAAAGTACAGCTAAACTTCGTGAAATTTCTACAAAGCTTCGTATCGCTATTAAGAAGATTAGTGATGACGTTGATTTGTTCAAGGTTTAGAGTTTAGAAATAAGTTTTCCTGGAGTAAGGTCAAAAGCCGATTCTCCGTATTCATTTGCGGCTATAGCGTGTGTTTCGCATGCAGTTATAGCCGCATTTTTATTTGTATAGCCTTGTGCTAAAAGGGAACCAATCATTCCTGCAAGTACGTCGCCACTGCCGCCCTTTGCCAGGTTTTGTGTTCCGTCGTTAATGATAAAGGTCTGTCCCCTGTCACAAATAAATGTATTTGCGCTTTTCATTACAACTGTTACATTTGGGAAAAAATCATTCAATATTTTACCTAATTGAATTTTTGCATCTGGCTGATTCGCTAACTGTGTAACAGTAAATTCTTCTGGCAGATTGAGGTCTGTCCCCATGTTTATCTGCTTATTTTGAAGTTCTGTTTTTAAAAGGCTGTAGAATCTTGAAAGTTCCAGTAAATGTGGAGTTAGTACAATATTCAGATTTTCATCCTTTGAATATTCAAAAAGCTGTGAAACAAAGTCGTTTTGACTGAACATTCCTGCGTCAAAAACAAGTCCGCAGCTTTTTCCCGATTTTTTGTTTGAATTAATCCATTCTCTGATTGCAGTAAAATCCTGCTGTGTAAAATTGTCTATTCCGGGGCCTAGAACAATAGCAGTTGTTTTTTTTGGAATTGTTTTACTGATCATTAGTTCTGGTGAAATTTTAAACTGAGAAAGGTTGGAATCTTTTGTTTCTACTAAAGTTGTTAGGCCGCTTCCAAAATTCATTGCGGCAGTTGCTGCTATAACGGCGGCTCCGCTTTTTGCTCCTGTAAAAACTGCTGTATGGCCGTAGGTTCCTTTGTGGGCAGCCTTGTTTGTTCTGTATGGCAATTGGGCATCATTTTTTTCTATCAAACAGGCTGATGGTGGTAGCTGGCTTTGGAAAAGTTCAGAAGCTATTCCTAAATCTGCAACTATAATTTTTCCACAAAGAGTTTTGCCTGCATCCGAATAAAAGGCAAGTTTTTGTTCTCCCATTGAAACTGTGTATTCTGCAATAAAGCTTTCTGGTTCTGCAGTTCCGTCTTTGTGCAGTCCGGAAGGAATGTCGCAGGCAATTTTTACAGCAGCGGTTGAAGTATTGATAATCGTAAAAAACTGAATGATTTCTTGTGGCAGTTCGCCTCTAAAACCTGTTCCGTAAATACAGTCAACAATAATTTTAGGTTCATTGGAATTAAGCTCTGAAAGCAGCTGTTGTTTTGTAAGAACAGGAATGCCAATTTTTGTACACATCCGATGCTGTGCAATTGCTTCGGCAGTTACAGGTTCTTCTATTTTGTAAAGAAAAGTCTGCAGGTTATTTTTTAATAAACGGGCAAGGGCGTATCCATCGCCACCATTGTTTCCTTTACCGCAAAGAATAATGCATTTTGAAATTTGATCAGTTTTTTTTGAAAGGACAATCTGTGCTAAAGAGCTGGCGGCATTTTCCATCATTATGAATTCAGGAAAACAATAATTCTGCTTTACGAGTTCTTCGAGTTCAACTGGATTTTCAAATATTTTTTGCAGAACAATACTCCGTTTTGATTTTCTCTATTCTTCTTTTAGGATTTTTCCAAAATGAAGAAGATAATCAGTAAATGATGCATAACTGAAAATCAAAGAAATAATGAATAGCACGAGAGAAATAATTTTGAGAGTTCCAAAGAATTCTGGTACAAAACCTGTGCGCACTAAAGTTTCAAGGAATAATGCATAAAAACCAGAAACAACATACATTACAGTTTTTGCTTTTCCACCTTTGCGGGCAGCAATTGCAACGCCTTTTTTTGCAGCAACCATTCTTAAGAAGTTCTGTGACATTTCACGGTACATAATAAGAATAAAGATTACACAAGGCATGTAGGAAAGTTCTGGATTGTATGAGAACATAAAACAAGAGAAAGTTGTAAGGTGAAGGATTACATCTGCAAATGGATCAAAGAGTTTTCCAAAATCGCTTACTTCGTTATGTTTTCTTGCGTAGTGTCCGTCAAGATAATCTGTAAATTCAGAAAAAATTAAGAAAGGAATAGCAATGAACATTGAGATTGCGGCAAGTTTTCCAGTCCAGATTGGAATAAAATATAAAATAAGAAAAACTGGCGCAAAAATAATGCGGGTCAATGTAAATTTATTTGAAGTTTTCATATGTTAATTATCTCTAATCTGGAAATAAAAGTCAACAAAAACAATTATGGCCAGACTAAAACAAACAGATACTTTAGCTGGCCATTTGAATAAATAACAATAAATTATTGATTATTAAAAATTATTAAAAATGCTTGGTGTCAAAGGTGCTTACATTATGAACCAAAGTTACTGCGGATTCAGCTTTGTAATCTGGTAATTCCTTGCGGATAATTGTAAGCGCCTGTTCTATTGTTGCGGGTGAATCTGTAATACCATAAAGAACAACTGTGCCATCTTGAATTGTGGCGTGCATAAAGTCGATATGTGTTTTGCATTCAAAAATCAGTTTGTTTACAACAGTCTGGGCCTTTAGCATTTCTTCAATGTATTTGTTTCCGTCAGTTTCCATTTGCTCTGTAATATAAGTTTTTGTAAAGTGAGCAATTATGTCTGCACAGGTAGAAACATTTGTTAATCCTGTGTTCAAAACCATCTGGAAATTTGTTGAATCGTCCACATCAATGTTGTAGAAATTTTTGTGGAAGCCGTCGCGGTTTGTATCACTTTCCTGAATGCGCTGGCGGGCTTGTTTTTCAGTAAAATTAAATTCGGTCATAAGCCGTTCAATTCTGGTTTTTTCATCGGCAACAAGGCGCACGCTTACATTGTTTGGAACTTTCTGGAAGAATGCAAAGGCTCCTCGTCCAATAATGATTATATTCTGTTTAGAAGCAGCTTCCAGCATTGCGTATTGAGAAAGATTCTGGTAAGCATCTCTGTCTTTTGTCATTGAAGCAAAAAATCCAGGCTTTCGTTCATCATATTTTGGAAGTTTTGACTCTGGGAATCCTAGTTCCAGCAGGCGATTTTCAATTTCTTTACGAGTAAAGAATCTATAACCAAGTTTTTCTGCTAATTCTGCAGCAACTTCATCTCCGTGGGCAGCGACCTGTCTCGCCAGTGTGATAATAGCCATAAATATACTCCTGTGAAAAAAGATTTACGCAGTGTTTTCCTGTAATTGAAAATTATTGTCTGCAATATTATGATAAATCGGGATTCAGGTTATGTCAAAATAAAAGACAGAACATTTCCGGAGGTTTTATGGAATACTTTAGCAAGGAAGATGAAAACTTAAAGTGGATTACTGGTGAAAAAAAATCGTTACTGAAAACAGTGGTTTTTGATGTTACCAGCAGTCATAACACAAGTTGTGCCGGTGAAGTTTCTGGTGATTATATTGTTCTTGATGCCAGAGACTGGGCTATTGTGATTCCTGAAACTGAAAATAAAACCTTTTTTATGGTAAAACAGTGGCGGCATGGTTCAAAAAGTTTAAGTGTAGAATTTCCTGGAGGTGTAATTGATGAAGGGGAAGAGCCTGAAGCAGCCGCAAGACGGGAACTTTTGGAAGAAACTGGCTGTGTTCCTGAAAAATTGATTAAGCTTGGAGAAGTTAATCCAAATCCAGCTTTGTTCTCGAATAAAGTTCATGTGTATCTGGCAGAAGAACTTTCTATGACAGGAACTCAAAATCTTGACCATGATGAATTTGTAAACTGTATGGAAGT
>JAKSTK010000104.1 GCA_024402615.1 Treponema sp. | reverse complement strand
CAAGTAATTTTATATTACAAATCTTACAACTGGTGTAAGACTTTCTTCTGTAACTACAGACAGTGTTGTGGAAAGTTCTTCATTATTTGAAGGTGCAGGTTGTTCTGTAAATGTTATTACTGTTAAGTTCTGTGAAAATCTTGGTATTTCACTTTCTTCATTAGACAGATATATGCTTTTGAAAGGTGATGATTTATCAAACGAAGAACAGTTATCAATGACAGAGGAAGAACTTGATGCATACAAATCAAAACTTTCTCAATTGGAACAGAAACTTAAACAGATTTCCGTATCTGCAGATGTAAATGAAACTGCCTTAAAAGCAAAACTTGAAGCACAGAAAGCTTTGCTTGAACAGCAGCAGGCACAGGCAAAAGAACGTCTTGCAAGACTTCAGAAAGAAAGACAGCAGTATCTTGAAGATCAGAGAATTCAGAATGAACGTTCTGAAGCACAGAAAAAGAAAATTGCTGAAGTAGCAGCAGAAGCAGAAAAAAAGGCTGCAGCTCTTCGAAAAAATACAATGGAAAATCTTGGTGTTGATGGTCAGATTGCTGTAATTGAAGCAAAAAAACGAGCTTTGGTAGAAATCCGTCAGGAAGTAGACAATCAGATTGATGTAATCAGTGATAATTATTACCAGGATTATTTGAAGGCAGCAGATGAAATTGATTCTGCAAAATTAAGACCTGCCGAAACAGATGCTGATGGAAGAATCCTTCCAGAAGTACAGATTGCAAGAAATAATCAGAAGAAAAAGCTTAAAGAAAAATATGATGAACTTGCTCTTAGAGATATTAATGCTCTGAAGAAAGAAACTCTTGATCAGGAAAATTCACTTCTTGCGGCAATTGCTGAAGATCAGAATACCTTAAAGAAGAAGAGATCAGTTTCTTCACTTACTGATCCAGATATTCTTTATGTAGGAAATTACGATGGTAAGCGCCATATCTGGGAAGCTTCAGCTGCTCTTTCTGTAGGTTCTGCAGTTATTGTTACACAGAGTGCAAATCTCAGCTACGAAAAGATTTCAGGAAAACCATTCTCAAAACCAACTGACAGTTATGAAGTTTACAATGATTATCTTGATACTGTTGATATGTATGATTCTATGTTCCGTAGAAAAGTACCTGTTGTTGCACTTGAAGTAGAATATGTTGTTGAAGCCTTGCCAGAAAACTATCCTTCACAGTATAGAATTGTAATTACATCCTTTAAATATGTTAATGTAATTTCTGGAGAAACTGTGCAGGCAATCACACCTACACAGTCAACTTACGCATTTGCAGTTAATCCTGCAATTGATTTAAGAACTTCAACAATTTCTGCCAACAGACAGACTTATGTTCCAGAACAGACAACTGCTCCTGCGGCAGGAAAAACACCATCAAATAATTCAGGAGATAAGAAAACTACTCCAAAGCTTAAAAAAGAAACAAAAGGCTGGAATCCTTATTACGATCAGAGACAGGGAAACGGTGGTCGTCTTAATATAGGTATTCTTACTGGTCCTGCTGAACCTAGATATGATTATGACCCTTACAGTGAAGAAGATCTTTATATTGATGTGGATCTTTATTTATCTGTGCCATTAACCTCACGTATGTTTATGCAGCTGGATGTAGTTGTTGCTGCTGCTCCTGATTCATTTAATGGTTATTATACTGATGAAGGATCAATGGTTGGCTGGTTTGCTGGTATTGGTTTTAATCAGAGAATAAAGCTTTTCAACTGGTATCCAGAGTTATACTGTTACGCAAGTCTTGGTGCTTATACAAATGTATATGACGATTATTATGATGCAATGTACAAAAGTGACCCACAGTCTTTGTTCAGTGCAAGAGCAGGTGTTGGTATAGATTTGCCTTTTGCCGGTGGATATTGTTTTACCTTAGAAACAACCTATTCATGGATAGAAGCTTACGGTGCTGATGTTTACTTCAACATCGGAATAGCTTTATCATTGTAAAAATGAAAATATTCAATTGGGATGAAATTATAAATAATTCCAGTGATTTTTTCACTGAGGGTACAGGAATTTCTGTTGGTTCTTACGATGGTTTGCATGTAGGTCATCAACAGATTCTTAATGCCTTAAAAGATGGATGTTCAGAAAATCATTTGCAGACTGGAATTTTTACTTTTACCAGGCCTCTGGCAGGTGTAAAGAATCCAGTTTCGTATTTTGGAGACATTTCATCTCTTAATCAGCGCTTAGAATTACTAGAAGCTGCAGGAATTGATTTTGTAATCCTTGCAGAATTTACAGAGGATTTTGCAAAACTTTCTGGAATAGAATTCTTTTCCTTATTAAAAGATAAAATCAATTTAAAACTTATTTGTGAAGGGGTTGATTTTCGGTGTGGCTATAAAGGTTCCACTGATATGAAAGAAATTTCTGATTTTGCAAATAAAGAGGGAATTGAAGCAATCTTCGTAGAACCTGTAGTGGCAAATATCAGCGACAATAAAGAAGTAAGAGTAAGTTCTTCTATTATTAGACAACTTCTGGCAGAGGGAAACAAATCAAAGGCAGAAGAGTTGCTCGGTCGTAATATAAAATAAACAGAAACTGGTCATAACTTGATTAAAAATAATCAATGTATTAAACTTCAATTATCTGTTCATACGGTTACTTTGTGATTTTATACCAGAAACCCGGAGTAAGACCTGCAAAATATCCGCTTATACAGATTATAATAATTATTTAAGGGGTTCCAAAATGGCACTTACAAAAGAAACAACAGCCGCTACAGTTAAAAAGTACGGCGCAACAGACGCAGACACAGGATCTGTAAGAGTTCAGATCGCTTTGCTTACACAGCGTGTACAGCAGTTGACAGAACACTCAAAAGCATTCCCAAAAGATGCTTCTGGAAAACGTGCTCTTCTCAAAGTAGTAGGTCAGCGTCGTAAGATGCTTAAGTATTTTGAACGCACAGACCTCGAAGGTTACCGTGCATTCATTAAAGAACTTGGATTGCGCAAGTAATTTTTGCAAAGTCTCAATTCTTGAAAAAGATCCTGTTTTTCGTTTTACGGAAAGCAGGATTTTTTTTTAACTTGTAATTTGTTTTGTTTAGGGGGATAATTTTTAGGTCATAAATTTATAAAATAATTTATGAAGGAGCTTGCAATGTCTAACAATAACAAAAAGGGGAAAAATGGAAAGATAGTAATAACGTTTATTGCCATAATGACAATTATTGTTACTATAATTAACGTTACACAGTTTGTTGTCGTCAGTGGATTTATCAAAAAGCGATTATTAGACGAGAATATTGATCGTTATACTGAATTATCATTGAATTATTCAAGAATAATCGAACAGACAATTGATGAATATCTTGCCAAACTGGATTATTACTTACAGCAGGATGTTGTTCTGACAGAAGATTCTGATGAAATTTCAGAATGGCTTACAGAACATGAAAAAAATCGACCTTCTGAGTTTTCTTATGTCGGTTGGGTAGACTTATCTGGCCAGATATACACTGATATTGGTAATAATGCGGATGTTTCTGACCGTGGTTATTATAAAGCTATTGTAAAGGAAGGAAAAACTGTATCTATCAGTAATCCGGAAATTTCTAAAACAACTAACGCTCGTGTGGTACATATGGCAAAAGCGGTTCGTAGAAATGGTAAATTACTGGGAGCTTTTGTCGGTGTAATTAATATTGATATTCCTGGTATCTTCCTTGGAAAAATTGATAACAGTACAAATGTATTAACAACATTGTTCTCTGGTGATGGCCAATTTATGGGTATGACCGGTGATACTTCGTTAAACGGATTGGATAAAGCCGATGCGGCATCTATTGAAAAAGTAAATATCGAAATTAATACAAATATCCGTCAGGGAAAAAATGGTTATCTGTGGGTTGTAGTGCCAGGAGCTCCAACAACCGGTATGTTCTATTCTCCAATTAAATATACAGACTGGTCAGTTTCTTTGACTTTGGATCAGAGAACAATTCTTCATCTTTCAAAAATAGTATCTAATCTTCTAACAATATTCAGTATTGTAATGACTTTAGGTGTTATAGGTTCGGTATGGATTGTTTTGTATATTTCATTAAGACCATTAAAAAAACTTGAAGATGCAATTACAGATATTTCTTCTGGTCATGCAGATTTAACAAAACGTATTGATATTCAGGTAAATAATGAAATAGGTCGTGTAGTAGATAGATTTAATCATTTCTGTAATAAATTGCAGCGAATTATGTCTTCTATGAAACAGTCTAAGGAAGATCTTGTTAAGACTGGTGCTGTTCTTAATTCAAATACAGAAAATACTGCTTCATCAATTATTGAAATTCTTTCAAATATTGAAAGCATGGGAAATAACATTGAAGTTCAGTCGGATATTGTTACAGAAACTGCCAGTGCTGTAAATGAAATTGCTTCGAATATTGAATCTCTTAATAATATGATTGATACTCAGGCAACTGCCGTAACACAAGCTTCTGCCGCAGTAGAAGAAATGATTGGTAATATTACCTCTGTTAGTAATTCTGTACGAAAAATGAATAACGAATTTGATGATCTTCAGGTTCGCATTGGAAACGGTATTGATCTTCAGCAGGCTGTTAATGAAAAGATTCACGAAATTGAAATTGAATCTAAAGCTCTTCAGGATGCAAATACTGTAATTGCTGATATAGCATCACAGACAAATCTTCTTGCTATGAATGCGGCAATTGAAGCGGCTCATGCAGGTGATGCAGGTAAAGGTTTCAGTGTTGTTGCTGATGAAATCCGTAAGCTTTCAGAAAACTCTACAGCTCAGTCAAATTCTATTGGTAAGCAGCTTAGTACCATTCAGAATAGTATTGAACAGATTGTTGTGGTTTCACAACAGGCAAAAGATGCATTCTCTCTGGTTTCTAATGGAATTTCTGGTACCAGCGATTTAGTAAAAGAAATTTCATATTCTATGGATGAACAGGCAGAAGGTTCTAAGCAGATTTCTATTGCTTTAAGTAATATGAATAATACTTCTTCTGAAGTTCAGAATTCTTCGCAGGAAATGTCTGCAGGAAATAAAGTAATTCTTGATGAAATCAAAAGACTTCAGGATTCTACTTTCAGCATGAAAACAGGTATGGAAGAAATGTCTACTGGTGCTGCTCTGGTTAATAAAACCGGAAATGAATTGTCAGAAATCAGCAGATTAATGGATGAATCAATTACTCAGATTGGCAGTCAGGTTGATCAGTTTACTGTGTAATTGAATAAATCAAATTCTTCCATTATATTGAAAGTATTAATTTGTAAATATCTACAATGTAGATGAAAAATAGAAACATATTTCGGATGTAGTGAAATATGTAGGAGAAAAAACATGTCTATCGAAAGAGTAACTTACAGACTCGGCGATGCTGATTTGATCCTTGAAACAGGAAAAATCGGTAAACAGGCTAATGGTTGTGTTTACGCTCAGTGGGGCGGAGCAGCTGTTATTGCAACTATTTGTGCTTCATCAAATGTAACAGAAGGACAGGATTTCGTTCCTGTTACTGTAGAGTACAATGAAAAATTCTATGCTGCAGGAAAAATTCCTGGCGGTTTTGTAAAACGTGAAGGTCGTCCAAAGGACAAAGAAATTTTGGTTTCTCGTCTTATTGACCGTCCAATGCGTCCACTTTTTGAACCATCATTTGGTCATGAATTGCAGATTGTTCCAACTTGTGTTTCTGCTGATGGTGTTCACACTCAGGATATTCTTGCTGTAATCGCTGCTTCTGCTGCTACATGTATTTCTGATATTCCATTCCACGGCCCAGTTGCTGCTTGTCGTGTTGGATATTTGAACGGCGAATATATTATCAACCCAACATTTGAACAGATTGAAAAGGGTGAACTTGAAATCGTTGTAGCTGGTACAAAAGACGGCTTTACAATGGTTGAAGGTGGTGCTAATGAAGTTTCTGAAGAATTAATGCTTGGTGCTTTGGAAAAAGCTCAGGGCTTCATTACTGATATGTGTATCTTGCAGGAAGAATTGGTAAAGAAAGCTGGTAAAGAAAAATTACCACTTAATCCACTTGATGTAACTCTTGATAACGCAGAAGCAATTGAAGCAGAAGCAACACCACTTTTGAAAGAAGCATGTTTCCAGGATGGTAAACAGAACCGTGGAATCGCAATTTCTAAAGTAATCAAAGAAGTTTCTGCAAAATATGCTGAACAGCTTGCTGATCCAATTCAGGCAAAATTGTTCATGACTTTGATGGATGATATTCAGTACAAACTCCTCCGTAAATCAATTATTGATGAAGGTGTTCGTATTGATGGTCGTAAGACTGATGAAATCCGTCCTATTACATGTGAAATCAATGTTCTTCCAACTCCACACGGATCTGCTTTGTTTACTCGTGGTGAAACACAGTCATTGGCAGTTTGTACTCTTGGTACAGCAATGGATGAACAGACTTATGATGATATTGATGGAGACCGTTCAG
>JAKSTK010000103.1 GCA_024402615.1 Treponema sp. | reverse complement strand
TTTATTATAAATTTGCCGTTTTTTTATTTTATAATTATATTGATTACTCGTGCAGTCAGATTAAAAAGGAGGCAACTATGGAAAACTGTATTTTGTATGATTTAGTTATTGTTTCTAACGTTTTAATGGAAACAAAATTTTCTTTTGGTGATCCAAATCCTGCTTTTGATGAAGCTTTAGGTAGAATTCAAAAATATACTGGTTGTGATGAAGATGAAGCTATCTTCTTTTCCGCACTGTTTTATATGTATAACGATTCCTGTCGTTCACCAATATGCTTTAATGATATTCCTCATACTTTTGATTGTAATCCAATTATTCTTCTTCCTTATGCCGAAAACCTTAAATCTCTTCGTGAAAAGAAGCTGCTTAATGAGGTTACACGCCAGGATGAAAGAACAAATGTTACAACCTATTATTATTTTATTCCGGAATATGTTTTAAATGCTGTTGCAGAAAATAAACCAATTCAGATTCCAGAAACAAAAAATCAGAAAGAAATTCATAATTTTTCAGAGGATGTTTATAAACTGATTCAGTTCAGAATTGAAAATAATATTTCAACAGATGACATGATTATGGAATATGAGGCTCTGGAAAATAAATATGATCTGGCTGAAATTAAAAAAATGAAAAAAGTTTTGCCTGACATTCTGGATAGAGTTCAGCTGGTGTCTATTTTTGAAGAGGCAAAGTTTGAAGATGATCATGAAGTAAGTTTGGCCCGCATTAACGGTAGAATTTTCGATGTTAATTATAAAGCGGCTCGTGCTCAGACTTTTATGAATGATACTAATCCTCTGATAAAAAAAGGTCTTATTGACTTTGCTTCAAAATCTTCATTTATGGAAGCCCAGATTTTCCTTACCGATAAGGGCTGGAAGCTTATCCTTGATGAAGAAAGTGCGGGTTTGTATATCCATCGGGAGGACAAAAAAGATGTTCTTAAACCTGAGGATATAAAACAGCAGAAGCTTTTTTATTCACCAGAAATTGAACCACAGATTAAGCAGCTTTACGATTCTCTGAATCACAAGAATTTTAAAAATATCCAGGCCCGCATGAAAGATAAGGGCTGGAAAACCGGACTGACAATTCTTTTATACGGTGCACCTGGCTGCGGAAAAACCGAGACAGTGCTTCAACTGGCAAGAGAAACTGGTCGTGAAGTTTTTAAACTTGATATTGCAGAGATTCGTTCTTCTTGGGTAGGCGAGACTACAAAAAATGCCCGTGAGCTTTTTGCCCGTTACCGCCGATTGTGCATGCAGGCTAAAGAAGATAAGCGTCCAACTCCAATCCTTTTACTTGATGAATGTGATGCTATTCTTACAAAGCGTGGATTTGCCGAAACTGCGGCTTCAAAAGAAGAAAATGCAATGCAGAATATTTTCCTTCAGCAGATTGAAGCTCAGGAAGGAATTGTAATTGCTACCACAAATATGGCAGAAAATCTGGATCCTGCTTTTGAGCGCCGTTTCTTGTGGAAAATTGAGTTTAAGCGTCCAAGTGAAAAACTTAAAACTGCTATGTGGAAAGATAAAATCAGCTGGCTTAGTGATGAAGCGGCAAAAAATCTTTCCCGCTGGGATTTAAGTGGCGGACAGATCAGCAATGTTTGTCGTAAATCGGATATTGAAGAAATTCTTACTGGAAATCGTCCTGATTATACAAAGCTTTCAAATTTCTGTAAGGATGAACGTTTAAATATTAATAATAACGGTCATATTGGGTTTGAAAACAATTAGGTTGAGTTAAAGATGAGTTAAAGAGAAAAGCCTGACATTAAGAAGTCAGGCTTTGATTTATTTTATTTCTGGAAATGGAATCATATTCGGTTGGTTTGGAATATGGTCAGCAATTGGTTTTTCCATCCAGATCATGTCAAACCAGCGGCCGAATTTGTAAGCACATTTTGTAAATTTTCCGTTTATCTTAAAGCCCATTTTTTCGTGGAATTTTGGACTTCCCTGTGTAAGATACTCATTATCCTCATCAGTATATGCAATGCAGGCATAAAGATTACTGATATTCATTTTTTTAAGGATTTCTTCCAGTTTAGTGTACAGTACCTTTCCAATTCCCTGCCCGTGATATTCTTTATCCACATAAACAGAAAGCTCTACCGACCAGGAATAAGCCATACGGGTTTTTAATGGACCAGCGTAGGCATAACCAACAATTTTATTATCAGTCTCTGCTACAAAGTAGGGATATTTTTTAAGAGTATTTGTAATTCGCTGAGTAAATTCCTCCAAGGAAGGAACATCGTATTCAAAAGTGATGGCAGTATTTTTTACATAAGGTTCATAAATTTTCAAGATGGCTGCAGCATCATCGGGAGTTGCCGGGCGAAGAGTAAACTGTTTCATAACTCAATATTAGAATCATTTAAAAAAAAGTAAAAGAAAAAAATAAAAAATTATATATACCTATTGACATAGTAGGTTATTATGATTATATATTAAGTATATTAAAAATCTCAGGAGAAATAGCTATGAGCAATATTTATACTTCAGCAGACCAATTAGTTGGAAAAACACCACTTTTGGAATTATCAAACATTGAAAAGGAATTTGGATTGGAAGCCAAAATTCTTGCTAAACTTGAATACTTTAATCCAGCTGGATCTGTAAAAGACCGTGTTGCAAAAAAAATGCTGGATGATGCAGAAAAAGCAGGAAAATTAACACCAGATTCTACAATCATCGAACCAACTTCAGGAAATACAGGTATTGGTTTATGTTCTGTTGCTGCCGCTCGTGGTTATAAAATCATTATTGTAATGCCAGATACAATGTCTGTAGAACGCCGCCAGTTGATGAAAGCTTACGGTGCAGAACTGGTACTTTCGGAAGGTGCAAAAGGAATGAAGGGAGCAATTGCTAAGGCTGATGAACTTGCAGCATCTATTCCTAACAGTTTTATTCCTGGTCAGTTTGTAAATCCTTCAAATCCTGCTGCTCACTATGAATCAACAGGTCCAGAAATCTGGGAAGATACAGATGGTAAGGTAGATTTCTTTGTAGCCGGAGTTGGTACAGGTGGTACAATTACAGGAACTGGTAAATATCTTAAAGAAAAGAATCCTGCAGTAAAAATTGTAGCTGTGGAACCAAAATCTTCTGCTGTTCTTTCTACAGGAATTGCCGGACCACATAAGATTCAGGGAATTGGTGCAGGTTTTGTTCCAGATGTTCTTGATACAAAGATTTATGATGAAATTATTCCTGTAGAAAATGATGATTCATTTGCAACAGGTAAACTTGTTGGAAAAAAAGAAGGTGTATTAGTTGGTATTTCTTCTGGTGCTGCTTTGTGGGCGGCAATAGAAGTTGCTAAACGTCCAGAAAACAAAGGAAAGAATATTGTAGTTCTTCTTCCAGATACTGGTGACCGTTATCTTTCTACTCCATTATTTCAGTAATTAATTTGCTCCTCGCCGATTTTATGATTATAATAATGGGTGAGGGGTAAATATGTCAGGATTTGTTAAAACCAGCGAAATTACTGTTTCTGGTGCACAAAAAGCCGCAATTCTTCTGTCTGAATTAGGACAGGCAAATTCAATCGAAATCTTCAAAAATCTTAAACTCTCAACAAAAGAAATGAAAAAAATCCGTGTGGCTATGGAATTGCTGGGAATTTACAATCCACAAAATGAATATATGACAAAGCGTGAAGGAATGGTTCTGGAAGCGGCTGTAAATTATGGTATTCGTAATTGTGGATTTAAACCTCACAAAGTTGAAGTTAAAAAGTCTTATGCAGAAATGGAAAAAGATGAAGTAAACAAAATGGTAAATCAGAATCCCGATGCAGTTGCTAATCTTCTTAAAGCATGGCTGGATGATTAAAGTTTTATAAATCGTAAAAAATAAAAGCCCGAGGTTGAGGTACACTTCACTTTAGAGAAGCTTCAACTTCGGGCTTAATAATTTAACTTACTGTAAAGAATTATTTGAAAACAAACATCAAGACTAAAAAGGCTGCAATCAGAAAAAGCATATAACCTAAAGCAAGATAAGCAACCATGGCAGGAGATGGCATTACAAAGATAAGTGCACCAATCACAACGGTGAGGGCACCTAATGCCATTGCAGTGTAGCCGCTTCCTTTTGCCCTGAACTGATTATGCTTTAAGTTTGCTTCCGACTGTTCAGCAGTAGCTCCATTGAGTTTTTCAAGGAATTTCTGGCTCAGGAAGTAGAATCCCACTGCCAGAAAAATAATTCCAGAAATAATACACAAAACACCAAGTAAAATTGTTTTCATTTTCTATTCCAGATTAAGTTTGTAAGTAAGAATCAGGTGAGTAGAAATCATAAAGATAGCCGACCAGAGAATATCATAAGCGCTAACAATCCACAACATCTGCATTACCTGAACACCATCTACAATTTCAATAATTTCGTGGAAATATGGATAAAGAACAACCGGAATAAAGCGGATATAGAAAACCATAATTACAACAATTGAAACAAGCTTTACTAATACACGGGCTTTTTTTGCAAGATGACCGAATGTATTGATAAAGTAAACAAACAGCACAGCAGTAACCATTGTAAGGAAAGAAAGAACTAACAAAGTAGTGAATCCATACCCCAAAGAAATACCAGTTTCGTCATGGAAAAAGATTAATATTTCGCTTAAGGAAGGTAAATCATCACCAATAGCACTAATAGCTAATGGAATTGCACGGGAAGAAGCAAGTAATCCGCAGAGACTGCCAACTAAAGAGTAGATGAGCAGCCAGCAGATAGCAGAAAGAAGACGTCCCCAAAGATGTTCACCAACAGTAACTGGTAAAGTCATGTTTAAGTAAGCTTCATCACCAAGCATACCTTTCTTAAAGCGTTTATTAAGAAGAACAAAAGTAATAATTGTAGCAGCAGTAGAAAGTCCCTGGAATAGGAACATCAGAATAGATTTTACTACGTTAATCAGAATATTTGCTTCCAGAGGATTAGAAGATAATTCTTCTTTTGCTCTATCAAAGAATTCTTCAAAACCTACAGGTAAAAGAAGACCAATAATGAGAGCCAGAAGTAATAATGCACCGTAAACTGGAATAAAAATACGGGCAGTAGAAATAAATTCGTATTTGAAAACCTTTCCAATTGCAGGAAATGGATTTCTGATTTTAGATTTTTTTGTATCAGCTAACATTTGAATTCCTCTCTGAATAAAGCATCAATAGACAGTCCGGTTTCTTCACGGATGTCATCAACATCACCCTGACGAACAATATGGCCCTGTTTCAGGAAAACAATATGATTCAAAACAGGCTCAATATCTGTAATCAGATGGGTAGAAATTACTACAGTGGAATTAGCCTGATAGTTTGTAATAATTGTGTTCAGGATGTAATCACGGGCAGCAGGATCAACACCACCAATAGGTTCATCAAGAAGATAAAGGTCTGCTTCGCGGCTCATTGTTAGAATAAGCTGAACTTTTTCTTTAGTTCCTTTAGACATAGATTTAAGTCTGTCATTAGGGTCAATATTCAATCGATCCAGCATATCGTAAGCTTTTTCTGTATTAAAGTTGGAATAGAATTCGCTCATCATTTTTACAAGATTTTTTACCTTCATCCAGTCGTTGAGGTAAACCTTATCTGGCTGATAAGCCACAATTTCCTTAGTTACGGCATTAGGTTCAATTCCGCAGATTGTGATTTTTCCGTGAGTTGGTTTTAACAAGCCTGCTGCAAGTTTAAGCAAAGTAGTTTTTCCACTACCATTAGGTCCCAAAAGACCTACAATTGCTCCTCTTGGAAGTTCAAGATTAACTGCATCCAAAGCTGTTTTTTTTGAATAGATTTTTGTGAGTCCGTTGCAGGATAAAACAGCGTCCATTTTTTACTCTCCTAATAATTTAATAACCTGAGATTTATCAAACCCCAGGGCATTCATTTTGTTCATAAAACTTGTAATTTCTTTTTTTGCCAGTTCATTTTTCATTTCCTGAATTAAAGATTCATCTTCAGTAATAAAACGACCGCTGGTTCTCTCCGCTTTTACAAGTCCCAGTCTTTCCAGTTCGGAAAGTGCCTTTTGCATTGTGTTTGGGTTTACCTTGGCCTTGATAGCCAGATCTCTGACCGATTCAAGCTTACTGCCAAGTGGAAGCTCCCCAGATACAATGGCGCTCTTAATTACATCCATCAGCTGGACATAAATCGGTTTGTCATTTGTAAAAGAATAGTCCATGTAACCTCTTGTTTTATTGTATTAAGCACATAATACAGTAATACAAGGGAAGTGTCAATACAAAGCTAAACAAAAGGGACATAAACAAAAGGGACAGAGTAAATTGGAATTGGCTGATAAAAAAGGCTTCCGTTGCACAAGATCCGCCCCAACTGCTGAAGGCCAGACTTCGTCAGAGATTTCTGTGTGTGCTTTGCACTGCTACTGGTTGTAAGCCTTCAGATGTTGTGTCGGCTCTTGTTTCACTCGCGCCTTTTTTTACTGCGGTGTATTTACTCTGTCCCTT
>JAKSTK010000102.1 GCA_024402615.1 Treponema sp. | reverse complement strand
AATCAGTCCTTAAAATCGGCCTAGTTAAAGTGTCCAATAATTGGGGTGCACTTCAGTTACGGTCACAACTTTTTAGACAGCCCCTAACATTTATTAAAAAGCTTAGATTATTCTTCTATCCACTTAGCATATACAGTTACATCTCCTGTTACTGTAAGGCTGTTTGAAGAATCAATTCGGCTTCCTGTACATTCTTTGTCTGCATACCAGCCGGCAAATTTATACCCGTCTTTTTCTGGATTCCCGATAAAATTAACAGAGCTTCCATTTTCACTTAAATAAAAACCATCTGATTTATAATAGAAGTATATCTTGCTTCCTTCTCCAACAGTTTCAGAACTTACTCTGCTTCCACCGTTTGTGTCATAAATTACTTTACACTCTGGGACCCACTTAGCATATACAGTTATATCTTCTGTTACTGTAATTGAATCAATTAGACTTCCTGTGCATTCTTTGTCTGCATACCAGCCGGCAAATTTATACCTTGCTTTTTCTGGATTCCAGATAATTTTATAGCTTTCATTTCCCCTTAATTCAAAACCACCTGGAAAATAATTGAAGTATATCTCGCTTCCTTCTTCTACAGTTTCAGAGCTTAAACTGCTTCCATCATTTGTGTCATAAATTACTTTACAAGCTGGAATCCACTTAGCATATACAGTTACATCTTCTGTTACTGTAAGGCTGTTTGAAGAATCAATTCTGCTTCCTGTACATTCTTTGTCAGTATACCAGCCGGCAAACTTATACCCTTCTTTTTCTGGATATTCTGAATTCCTGATAAAATTACCAGAGCCTCCATTCTTATAAAACGAAAAATGTCTTGAATCATACCAGAAGTATATCTCGCTTCCTTCTTCTACAGTTTCCGAGCTTACACTGCTTCCATCATTTGTGTCATAAATTACTTTACAAGCTGGAATCCACTTAGCATATACAGTTATATCTTCTGTTACTGTAAGGCTGTTTGA
Organism: Treponema sp.; assembly: GCA_024402615.1. Lineage (GTDB taxonomy): Bacteria > Spirochaetota > Spirochaetia > Treponematales > Treponemataceae > Treponema_D. The sequence continues at coordinate 5,552 of JAKSTK010000102.1, read as the reverse complement.
AGAATCTATTCTGCTTCCTGTACATTCTTTGTCTGCATACCAGCCGGCAAATCTATACCCTGCTTTTTCTGGATTCCCGATATAATTAACAGAGCTTCTATTTTCTTCTAAATAAAAATAACTTGGATTATAACGGAAGTATATTTCGCTTCCTTCTTCTACAGTATCAGAGCTTACACTGCTTCCATCATTTGTGTCATAAATTACTTTACAGACTGGAATCCACTTAGCATATACAGTTACATCTTCCGTTACTGTAATTCTATTGTAATAATCTATTCTGCTTCCTGTACATTCTTTGTCTGCATACCAGCCGGCAAATTTATACCCTGCTTTTTCTGGATTCTCGATAAAAATACCAGAGCTTCCATATTCCTCTAAATAAAAACTACTTGAATCATAACGGAAGTATATTTCTCCTAAAACAGTTTCAGAGCTTACACTGCTTCCACCGTTTGTATCAAAACTTACTTTACAGGATGTAACCCACTTAGCATATACAGTTACATCTTTAGTTACTGTAATTCTATTGTCATAATCTATTAGGCTTCCTGTACATTCTTTGTCTGCATACCAGCCGGCAAATACATACCCGTCTTTCTTTGGAAAATCTATACTTAAATATCCATTCAGAATGAATTGAGAATGACTTGAATCATAACGGAAGTATATTTCACTCCCTTCTACAAAAGTTACAGAGCTTACACTGCTTCCACCGTTTGTATCAAAACTTACTTTATACTCTGAAACCCACTTAGCATATACAGTTATATCTTCTGTTACTGTAATTCTGTTTGAAGAATCTATTCGGCTTCCTGTGCATTCTTTGTCTGCATACCAGCCGGCAAATATATACCCGTCTTTTTCTGGATTCCTTAAATTATCAGAGCTTCCATTCACATATAAATAAAAAGAACTTGAATTATAACGGAAGTATATTTCGCTTCCTTCTCCAACAGTTTCAGAACTTACATTACTTCCACCGTTTGTATCATAAAGAACTTTACAGGTTGGAACCCACTTGGCATATACAGTAAAATCTCCTGTTACAATTAGGCTGTTCTCGGTGCATTCTTTGTCTGCATACCAGCCTTCAAATATATACCCGTCTTTTTTTGGAGCATTGCATTCAATGTATCCACAACCTTCTATTTTTACATAATATATTCCTAAACTAACTGATAAACCTTTTTTCATTAAATACTGTTTTGTTTCCAGAACGTTTTCTCCATCTTTGTAAGTAATGGAATAAATTTTTGGAAATTCTTCTACAGTAAGTTCTTTACAAATATGTTCTGCTTTACTTGTTTTATTTCCGCTTACATAAATCAAATCATTATATGAAGCAAAAGTTCCGTCTTCTAGTTCTGCCTGAACATAAGCATCATAAGTACTGGCAGGAATATCTTTTGCCGTAAAAATGATTTTTGTTTCACTGCCACTTTTTTCTGGATCAGATGCAGTGCCCGAATAATATTCTCCGTCTAATAAATGGTTTACTAAAATACACTGACTTGAGACTATTTTTTCTGTTGAAGGAATTTTTAATGTTATTTCTACATTTCCCTTTCCAGTTCCAAGACCTTCAATAACAAGAAAAAAACTTAAATTTATTTTGCCCGGTTTCAAGACTGCTGAACTACTGCCATAAAATTTTATTCCTTTATTCTGTGCTGTAAGAATAAAAGTTTCTTCCAGGTTTGTTGCAGGTAAAGAAACCGAAGCCCCTTCTAACTCTTCCAGGTTTTTCCAGCTTCCCAGTAATTTATTTCCAGAATCTGTAAGTTTAAAATCTGTTAATTCTTTATAGTCAATTTCTGGAAAAACTGTTCTCTGGTTACCACTTATTTGTATTTTTAAATAGGCTTTATCATTATTTTCAAAATCTGTTATGTTCTGTTTGCAGGAAAAGCTTATAAAAGTAATAAAAGCCAATAAAAGTATATTTATCTTTTTAAAAATATTTTTCATCTTTCTTCCCCCTGTTTAGTTTATTTCTATGTAAAGTGTTTTACTGAATAGAATATTACTGTTCCGGTAATATACCGTAAGCGTATGCTTACCTGTCTTTATAAATAAACCATCAAGATCACAAATTCCCTTAGTAGAACTAGAACTATAATGTGTATCCATTCTTAATCCGTCTAAATAAATATCTGAAATATCATAATCATCATTATTAAGATCTACATACAAGGTTTCATCAATAATCTCATAGGTGATATTTACATCAGGTTCCTTTCCATAAGTAATATCCATTTCTGGCTGAACATTACCTGTTTCTTTTTCAAATTTCTTATTCAGTTCTTTAAGGATTAAACTACCTTCTGATAGTTCTGCAGAAATTTCATCATCTGAAGAAAGTTTTATTTTTATATCTGAATCACTTTTGTAATTTATAATTCCATAAGAAAATCTTTCCGCAGCAGCTTCATATAAAGTTACAAATCCATATTTGTCTATAATGACAACATCAAAAGTTTCGTTTTCTGTTTTTTCTTTCCAGTTACCAACAAATCCTTTTCCTTCATAAACGGGATTAATTTTTCCGTTACTTCTTGAAAACTCATAACCATATACCTGGTCTGGTAAAGACGCCATCATAAAAAACAAATTTGTATCCCAATCAAATGTATTTGTTCCATTTATAATTTTTATGTCATCACCTGAAGCATAAATTGGAAACTCATATACTTCATTAAGTGGAAATTCTGAAAAGTCAACCATCCCATATCCCAATGGATATAGGCGGTTTTCATTCGTCAGGTTTAAAAGAATGCCTGTTCTAGATACATTTTCGTCATCTATAATTCCGTCAAAATTATTCAGTTTTGACTTAAAGAGAATATTAAAATTTCCTTTTTCTGAATCATAAGAAATTTCTGACTTAATTTCTTTTGCAAGTTTTGTATTAACAGGACATTTTACAGGTTCAGTTACCTTTGCCTTTATAGAAGCTTTTTCTGTAAGATAATGAATTTTATTATCAAAACCTACATACTGCAGTTGTAATTTAAAAGTATAAGTTTTTCCATTTTCTACAAACGGAAATAAAACAGTATCTTCAAAAGAGAACATAGCAAAAAGATTTGTCTTGTCCTGGTACACCCTCAATTCATAAGTTTGTGGCTCAAGCGCCTTTATCTCTGTTGCATCAAGTCCAGTCACCGTAATTTCTACACCCTTGTTGGTATTTGTCAAAACCATGTGTTTAGACTCGCTAGGGTAAACTTCAATTTGTGTTTTGCAACCTGTAAACCCACAGACTCCTAATAAAATCAGTAAGCCTGAAACTAACAAACTAATTTTTTTAATTTTCATTTATTTCTCCTTTTTAATAAACTCATAAATAAACCGGGTCAAGCCTTTTTCATTCCAGGTTTTGACTCCTCTGTTCTAATTCAATTTTACTTCTTATCTCCGCAAATCACAAATTCCCGTATACAATTCCGCATTCCTAATTCCGAATTCCGCATTAAATATTTCTTCCTGTGTGCGAAGCCGTGGAATGGTGCCGCAGGCAGCCACTGGAGCGAGCCTGCGAGTGAAGCGGCCGAGGGTTACCGAGCCATGGAAGGGCGTTTTGGTAAAATATGGGTCGCCCTTTTGTTTGAAAAAAAATTTCACTATACTGTGTGTATATTCCGCATTGTTTTGGGAGATTATTATGAAAAAAATTGCTTTGATTGGTACTGGCTCTATGGGCAGCGCAATTATGCGTGCTGTTTGTAAAAAAATGGGAGCCGACGGAATTACTGTAACTAACCGCACTGCCGAAAAAGGAAAAGCCTTTGCTAAAGAAACTGGGGCTGAATTTTCTGCATCGAATGTGGAAGCTGTAAAGAACGCAAAATATATTTTTCTGGGGGTAAAACCTGTTGCCCTCAATGCGCTGCTTTCGGAAATTGGAAATGCGGTTTCGGAAGAAGCTGTTGTTATTTCTATGGCTGCCGGTGTAAAAATTGAAACTCTTAAAGCTTATGCAAAACATATCCGCTATGTAAGAATTATGCCTAATGTTCCTGCGCAGATTGGTGAAGCAATGACTGCCCTCTGCTGCAATGACGATATTTCTGAAGAAGAATTAAAAGATATCACCGAAATTCTTTCTGCCTGCGGTAAGGTTGAACAGGTTCCTGAAAAACTTATGGATTGTGTTACTGCCGTAAGTGGTTCTGGTCCAGCATTTGTTTTTATGTTCATTGAAGCTATGGCCGATGCGGCTGTCCGTTGTGGAATGCCTCGCGCTCAGGCTTACACTTACGCTGCTCAGACTGTTTACGGTTCTGCGGGCCTAGTTCTGGAAACAGGAAAACATCCTGGTGTTCTTAAAGACTCTGTTACATCTCCTGGTGGAACAACAATTGAAGGGGTTGCAGCCTTAGAAAAAGACGGTTTTAGAAACGCTGTAATTGATGCTGTTTCTGCTGCCTGCGAAAAATCAATTGCTATGGGTAAAAAATAATGACTATTTTAGAAACAATTATTCCAGTATTTTTAATGATTGCTTTGGGAAAGTTTCTTAAGGCAATGGATATTATTTCGGACAAGGGAATTGCCTGCATAAAGAGTATTTCTACCAATGTTTTTTTGCCGGTAATGGCTTTTGATACCCTGATTCACGGTAACTTTTCTGTAGATTCTCTGATTCTTATTGCACTGGAAATTTTTGTTTTATTCACAGCCTATGGTCTGGGATTTTTCTTCAAACGATTTTTTGATCCTGAAATCAACGGTTATGTTCCATATGCCATGCCAACTTACGAAGGCGGACTTTTTGGCTGGGCTTTAATCGCTCTTATTCTTGCACCGGTAGGCGGCAGCAAAAGCGATGCAATGTTCAGCATCATCTCTATGGATATTTTCAGCGGGGTTTTCTGCTTTACCTTCCTTTCTACCGGCTTAAAATTCCTTGCCGGCCAGAAAATGACCCGCAAAGAAATTGCAATTTCAATTGTAACTAATCCCCTGATTATTTCTGTAATTCTGGGCTTTATTGGCGCCTTCTGTCACTGGGGCGAAATTATCGACAATTCAATTTTTGCCGGTTTGTACACAAAAACCACCGACATGTTTATTAAGCCTCTGTCCCCAATGATTCTTATCTGCATCGGTTCGGGTCTGGTTTTCAACTGGGATGTACTTAAAAAAGGTCTTAAACTGGCCGCTTTCCGTTATGCCCTGCAGATTATTCTCTGCGCCCTCACCCTGACAATAATTGCATTTACTCTTGGACTCTCACCAGACTTAAAAGTTGCTCTGCTGGTATACTTCTTCTGTCCAACTTCTTTTCTGCTTTCAATGTACGCCACAGAACAAAAAGCCATTGAGTTCACCTCCGGCTACCTCAGCCTCCAGATTCTCATCTCTCTCATCATTTTCAGCGGTGTAAGCATCTACGCCAGCCAGATTCTGTAATTTGTTATTAATAAAGAAGAGACACCGTTAGGTGGCTCTTAATCCGTGTGACAAAAATATTTTTTGTCACACGGATTAGGAAAAATCTAACGATTTTTCGTTTCAATTTTAAAACCGCACACACAAGGGACAGA
>JAKSTK010000101.1 GCA_024402615.1 Treponema sp. | reverse complement strand
GAAAACTAATATATACCTGAATGAAAAAAGTGTCAACACTTCATTTGCTTTTTTTTAGATTTTTTTTAATTTTTTTTCAGATATTTTTTTTCTTTTTTCAGCTTATATTGTCAGTCTGTTTTTCTGCAGATTACACTTTACTCTGTCCCTTTTGTATTTATAACTCCGCATTCCGCATTCCGCATTCTTAATTCTTAATTCTTAATTCATAATTCTTAATTACTCTGTCCCCTTTGTAATTACAAATCCCACTTTACTCTGTCACCTTTGTAATATAACTCCACATTCCTCACTCCGCATTCATAATTCTTAATTCTTAATTCCACATTCTTAATTTCAATTTGCTCTGTCCCTTTTGTAATGAAAAAAAATTTTGTCACACTGATTTTAGCTGTATGACAAAATGCCGCTACGCCACGCTTCTGACGAAGCTGTGGGCATATTGTTTTGTCCGTAACGTTTTGCTCTGTCCCCTTTGTATTTATAATTCCGCATTCTGCATTCTTAATTCTGCATTCTTAATTCTGCATTCTTAATTCTGCATTCTTAATTCCGCATTCCGCATTCCTAATTCCTAATTTCCGTTCACTCTGCCAAGGCGTGGAGCAGCGGCGGAGCCGGCCACCGCAGACGGAACTTTTTTGTTCCGGCGAGGAGGCTGAGGGTTACCGAACTGCGCAAGGCCGTTTTGGTTTTTCCAGGCTGGCACTTAAAAAGAAAAAAATCTGTATTACGTCTTGCTCTGTCCCTTTTGTAATGCAAATTCTAATTTACTCTGTCCCTTTCGTAATTTATAATATCCCTAAAGGAGTTAATTATGAAAACTGCTGCGGTATTTTTTGCAGATGGATTTGAAGAGATTGAGGGGCTTTCGCCTGTGGATTATTTAAGACGAGCCGGGCTTAATGTAATTACTGTTGGTGTAAAAGGAAAAGCTTTTGAAGACAGAATGATTGTTACCAGTTCACACAACATTCCGATTATTACTGATACTACTTTAGACGCATATTTAAGCAAATACGACAATCAGCTTCCTGACTGCGTTGTATGTCCTGGAGGTTCTGTAGGTGCAGACAATCTGGCGGCGTGCACTAAGCTTTTACAGCATCTTGAAAAATGTTTTGATGCAGGAAAATTAACAACTGCAATTTGTGCATCTCCTGCAGTAGTATTTGGAAAAACTAAAATCCCTGCCGGTAAAAAATGGACCTGTTATCCGGGAATGGAAACTGAAGCCAATTCTGAATATCTGTCTGGTTATTCTAATAAGGTTTTTATCACCGATGGAAATATTGTAACAGGACGTGGACCTGGAGCTTCTGAAGAATTCTCAATGGAATTAGTAAAAATTCTTGCAGGAGAAGAAACTTACAATAAAATTCATGCAGGTGCACAGCAGAGATAATCTTATTCCCTGTTTTTATTTAAAAAAACTCTTCCAGTTTAAAACGGAAGAGTTTTTTTATTCATTATTTAACCTTAATAAGATCGGAACTATCTACTTTTGCAGCTCCAACTTCTTCCAGATTTATAATAAACTTGCGGGTAGCAATCTGTGAATAATTTACCTTTCCATCAATTTTATTCATTGCAACTACCGACCATTCATATTCACCGTCATCTGCGATTGCTGTAATACCATCAGACAAGACATATTTATTTTCCTTGACCTGCTTTGTAAACACAACTTTTCCAGAAGAATTTGTAATTTGAATTTTATAGCCTGCTGCATCAGGAACTTTATTCCAGGTAAAAGTAACAGAAGGTTTATTCATCTTCATAAAATCATCTTCTGTGTATTCTTTACGGTCTGCAGGACTGTTAAGTTCTGGTACTGAATTAATAAACTTTTGAATAAGTTCTGCTTTGCGCTGTGCAGCTAACTGTGCCTTACGTTCTGCAGCCTCTTCAGCTTTTTTACGAGCATCTTCTTCTGCCGCTTTCTGTGCAGCTAATTCTTCCTGATGTTTACGTTCTTCTTCTGCTGCAATTCTCTGTTTTTCTGCTTCTTCTTCCACTTTTTTCTGTTCTGCAAGACGCTGTTCTTTCAAACGATTTTCTTCTGCAATTCGTTCTTCTTCCGCTTTACGAAGTCTTTCTTCTTCTGCCTTTCTTTCTTCTTCAGCACGTTTTTTTTCTTCTCTCTGTCGGCGGATTTCTGCTTTTCGGGCAGCCTCTTCTTCTGCCTTCTTGCGTGCTTCCTCTTCGGCAAGTCGTTTTTGTTCTTCCTCTTCTGCCAAACGTCGGGCTTCGGCTTCTGCCACAAGCCTTTCCTGTTCAGCCTTCACGCGAGCTTCTTCGGCAGCTTTTTTCGCGGCTTCTTCTTCTGCAAGTCTTTTTTCTGCTTCAGCCGCTTCCAAAGCCTTTTGGCGGGCTGCTTCTTCTGCAGCTTGTTTTTCCTTTTCAGCTTTTAATCTGGCCGCCTCTTCTTCCTGTCTCTTAAGTTCTTCAGCTTTCAGGCGTAATTCTTCTGCTTTTCGAGCAGCTTCTGCAGCCGCTTTTTCTTCTTCCTGGCGAATTCGTTCTTCTTCCGCAAGTCGTTCCTGCTCAGCTTTAATTCTAGCCTCTTCCTCTTTCTGTCGTTTGAGTTCTTCAGCTTTTTTGCGCAATTCTTCTGCTTTACGGGCAGCTTCTTCTGCAGCTTTCTGTTCTTCCAGACGGATTCTTTCTTCTTCCGCTTTGCGTTTTGCTTCAGCAGCAAGTCTTTCTTGTTCAGCTTTTAATTTTGCAGCTTCTTCTGCCTTGCGTTTTTCTTCTGCGGCTTTTTGGGCAGCTATTTCAGCTTTTCTCTTTTTTTCTGCCTCTTCGGCTAAACGTTTCTTTTCTGCTTCGTCTTTTTTACGCTGTTCTTCTAATTTACGTTTTTTCTCAGCCTCTTCTTTTTTGCGTTGTTCTTCCAGTTTACGTTTTCTTTCAGCCTCTGCTTTTCGCTCTGCTTCCAGTTTTCTTTGTCTTTCTTTTTCTTCCTGTTCAGCTTTAATTCGGGCAGCTTCTTCCGCCTTACGTTTTGCCTCAGCTTCTGCGGCAAGTCTTTCCTGCTCTAATCTTTCTTTTTCAAGTTTTTCACGTTCCAGACGTTCTTCTTCTATCCGTTTTATTTCCTGTTGTTTAATTAATCTTGCAACAGTTGAAGAAGATTCTTCCTGGAAAGATTCAATTTCCTCTGATGAGGATATTTCAGGATTTATGTCTTTTGATTTTGGAAGTTTTCTAAGTTTTATCTGTTTATTTAAAGTTCCACCAGACTCCAGTGTACTTAAAATTTCAGATGATCTACCCTTTCCGTAATTTTCTTCAATCCATGATTCAAGACTTTCATATTCCAGTTCATTGATTATGATTTTACCGGATGGATATTTTGTATCCTTTTCTATTTCTTTTCCTGTTTCATAAGCCCGCCAATATACAATTTCACCAGCTTTAGCTTTTTCCAGATAAATATTTCCTTTTTTATCTGCATCATTCAGGACATAATTTTCAACACCTGAATTAAAACGAGGATTAAGAGAGGTTTGAATTGTAATAGAATCAACTTTTGTCCAGGTAAATGGAACAACTTCCAGAATTTCTCTATTCTGCTTAATAGTATAAGATTTACCAGGAATCAAAACTGAAAAATCTGCATTCTTTTTTGCAACAGTTTTTGGAGTTTCAGGATTTATTTCAGTTTGCTCTGTCCCTTTTGTATTTTCCGTAATTCCGTTTTGCTCTGTCCCTTTTGTAATTTCATTTTCTTTAGGTTTTTCAACTTTTGACTTCTTTTCTTCTGCGGGAGGTGCTATTTTTGCCTCTACAACTTCTACAGAGCCAGGAACAAGAATCTTTTGAACAGTTTCACGAGTCTGGATTGATGCAGCAACTGCGGCTTCTGTCTGTTTCTGGAGAGTTTTTTCATTTGAAGGAATAATTTTTCTAATTCCGGCAGATTCTTCTATAACCGGTGCATCCATAATACTGGCAGTACCAGAAGTAACTGAAACAACCGCTTGAACTGTATCACTTTTCTGATCCTGTTCAATAAATGAAATAACTGCATTAGTATCATTTCCTAAGGCAATTAACTTATCACCGGTAAGAATGGCAATTTTATCTGCTTCTTTTCCACCTTCAACATTGATTGTTCCCTGAGAGAACTTCAACAATACTTTTTCTTCGCCCTGAAGAATCTGAAGCATTGTATTTTCATAAATTTCAATTTTAGAACCGGTGTCATCAAACTTGATATATGCTTCGGAAAGATTTTCTGTCTGAATTCTATCGCCGTTGTAAATTACACTTTCATTAGTAAGATATTCCCACATATCCCGGCGCTGAAGCCTTCGTCGTGCAGTCTTCTTTTTAAAATAAACTACACCAACCGCTTCATCCTCTTCTCCTGCCAAAGAAACAGTAACTTCTTTGTGAAAGAAATATAAGGAAACGGCAATTCCTGTGAGACAAACTAATGCTATTAAAACATCAGCAAGTTTACTTACCGCTGATCTTGTACTTTTTCTCTTCTTCATCAGTATTTACCTTGCTAATATCCTGTGGTTCATCCCAGCCTAAGAATTTACGGAGAGCGTGAATATCTTCTGGACCTTTTACACCAACTGCATTAATTACGGCATACATTTTAATTGCTTCTTCTTTACCTTTAACATGTACGCCAGGCATTTCTTCTACAATAATTTTATCTTTTACGAGTTTATAAGTATTTTCTGTAATCAAAATATCTGTTGCAAAGGGCTTATTCAGTGCTTCTGTACGACTGGCCAGATTAACAGTATCTCCAATTACTGTATAGTTCATATGATCTTCTGAACCAATCTGTCCTGCAACAATTGGACCAGAGTTAATACCACAACCAATTTTAATTGGATTACGACCATTTTTTATCTGATTCTGATTAAAATGATACAATGCAATTCGCATCATAAGGGCAGCTTTTACTGCAGCCCATGCATCTGCCGCAGGATTTCCATTTGTTGTAGCTGCACCCCAAACGGCCATAACTGCATCACCAATAAATTTATCTACAATACCGTTGGTTTTATTAACACAATCAACCATACGTGTAAAATAATCATTCAAGAAATCTACAACCTGTTCTGGTGTCATTTTTTCTGACATTGCAGTAAAAGAACGAATATCAGAGAAGAACACTGTTGCATTTTTTGATTCTCCTCCCATTGTCAATTCTCCATTTGCCGCTTTTTCTGCAATTACACGGTTTGTAAATTTACTGAAAGATGACATAAGTCTCTGTCGCTGCTGTAATCCACCAGTCATACTCATAAAACTGTCTGTCAAAACACCAATTTCATCTTTAGTTCTTGGTTTAAGTTTAATTTCATAATTTCCGGCATCAATCTCTTTAGTTGCAGCCACAAGATCTTCAATTGGATTAGAAAGAGTAATACTAAAGAAGCGAATAATCAGAATTGTAAGGAAGAAAACTGCCATAGAAACGAGCAAGGTTCTTAAAGTTGAATGGAAAATTGATTCATATACAATAGATTTTTCAATACGAGTAACAACAACCATATCACCGGCAATAACACGGCTTGCACACAACCAGATAACTTCATTATCATCGGTGATTTCCATCTGTTTACCTTCAATAGTTGCATTTTCCATAGCTTTTTTTACAAGTATAGAATCAGAAACTTTTTTACCGGTTTTCATCAGTTCCATATCATCTGAGATTAAAGTTTCGCCGTATTTATTTACAACAAAGGACGAATTAACATTTCCAGTACAGGCTTCAATAAGTTTTGATGCAGATTTTTCCGGATTAAAGGCAACGCATACAAAATCATCTTTCTGTGAAATAGGATTTCTATGAGAAAATGCAATACAGTACATAAGAACATCATCAAACAAATTAGAAATATTTTTGATTTCTACAGAACCTTCCATTGCACTCTTTTCAATCTGATTATCTTTAACCAGCCATTTATTAAAATCTTCTTCAATATCACCGTTAGCAAGTAAAAATTCTTCAGAGAAGCGATATCCCAAAGAAGTACTATACATAAACTGAATTTCTGGATTGTGATTACAAAGATCTTCAAACAAAGCATTTACTTTAATGTCATAATCTTCATCTTCCTGAAGCAAAAGAAGGAAGTTTAAGAGACTGTTGGTATCGCTCTGAACATTCAAAAATACATTTTGAACCGTACCCGAAGTTTGTCTGTTGATTTCCATATTGTTATCATTTGCTCTGATACCTACATCAGAGGTAAATAACTGAGAAACCATTAAAGTTGTTGCACCTAAAGCAAAAATTACCATTACGGCAAAAATTAAAACTAATTTTAAGCCGATTGGAAATTTTACCGCCTTATTTCTTACTCTTTTTTGCTTCATTTTTTTCTCCATAATCAACATCCCTTACATTCTTCCAGCAAAATAATCAACGCCATCAGAATAAAGTACAGTTACATTAGTATTATCCTTAAGGTTATCCAGACGTGAAAAATCTCTTGATATAAAATTATCAGTAGAAGGCCAATCTAATATAAAATGTAAATTAGCTGTTAATAATTTGGAAAGCATTGAATTACCATAACAAATCATAGAGAAAAAAATTGGAAATGAAACTTTTTATGTATATTTGAAATAACAATATATTAGGAGCCATATTTGCAGTAGTAGGAA
>JAKSTK010000100.1 GCA_024402615.1 Treponema sp. | reverse complement strand
CCCGTAAAAAACCTTCACTTAATTTTTCAATAGCCTGTCCCTGATCTCCACTTGGCTCAAAAGGACTTACAACTTTAAATTCACGCATAATATAAACATAATGAAGTTTTTAATTATCCGCAACAAATCCCGTAAACTATGATAAAATATAAGTTATAGAAGAGAGTTACAAAGAGGTTACTTATGTCAAAGAAAAAGAACGAAGGACACACCTGGAAATACACTCAGACAGGTGGCCTTATTCAGGTTAACATCTCTACCATTGATGATGTTTTAAATTTGGACAAACTTGATCCTAAACAGTGGACTGCCTTAGCTTGCCCTACAAAAGGTCTTGAATTCAGTGAAGAAACTCTCAATCTTCTTGATACAGACAAAAACGGTCGTGTAAGAGTTCCAGAAATTCTTACTGCTGTTGAATTCATTAAAAAATATTTCAAAGATCCTTCAGTTATTATGTCTGAAGGTGATTCTATTCCGCTGGAGGCTCTTTCTGATACTCCTTTTGATTGTGGTCATTCACCTATTGCTTCTGCAAAACAGATTCTTTCAATTCTCGGAAAACCTGATGCTACAGAAATTTCTCTGGAAGATGTTTCAATCAATGAAAAACTCTTCAGTCCTGGAGTAATTAACGGGGATGGAGTTGTAACTGCTGAATGTATTACAGAAGAAAGTACAGCTGAAGTTGTAAAGAAGATTATTGAAATTACTGGTGGTACAGATGATATCAGTGGTGTCAAAGGTGTAAATCGCGACCAGATTAATCAGTTCTTTGCAAGTATTCGTGCATTAAAAGAATGGAAAGAAGCTGCTGTACAAAATGATCCAAAAATCTTCTTCCTTAAAGAAGCAACAGACACTGCCGCTGCCGCATACATGAAAGTAAGAGATAAAATTAATGAATACTATCTCCGCTGTTCATTAATCAATTACGACAGTGCATCACAGGATATTCTTAAAAAACAGACAGACGCTATGTATCTGGACGAAAACGGAAACCTTCAGTCAATTGAAAAACTTTCTGAACTTCCAATTGCACTTCCAGCCGCAGACAAACCATTACCTTTGGACAACACAATCAACCCTGCCTGGTTAAAGGATATGGAAGCTTTCAAGGAAAATGTTATCCTTCCTTTAGGCAACAAAGAACTTCCTCACCTTTCCGAAACAAACTGGCGCAAAATCGAAGCTGCTTTTGAACCTTATGTAACCTGGTACAATGCAATGCCTTCCAGCGAAGTTTCTTCTATTGGTCTGGAAAAAATCACAGAAATTCTTGCAAATGACGAAGAATCAAAAGTTCTCGAATACATGGATAAAGAAGATCAGCTGCCACCAGTTGGAGTTGCTACAGTAGATTTACGCAAAATGCTTATTCTCCGCCGCGACTTTGTAAAACTGTTGAACAACTTTGTCTGCTTCTCTAATTTCTACCGTCTCGACGACCCTGCAATCTTCCAGTGCGGAACTTTGTATGTTGATGGTCGTTCCTGCGATCTTTGTTTCAGAGTTCTTGATATTGCTAAACACGGTATTATGGCTTCACTCTCACAGTGTTTCCTTGTTTACTGTGATTGTACAAGAGCAGGTTCTGCAGACAAAATCCAGATTGCCGCATTAATTTCTAATGGAAATACAGATAATCTCATTGTTGGCCGTAACGGAGTTTTCTATGACCGCAATGGAAATGACTGGGATGCAACAATCGTAAAGATTATTTCTAATCCTGTAAGTATCCGTCAGGCTTTCTGGGCTCCATACAAGAAACTTGCAAAATTCATCCAGGAAAAAGTTGCACAGAGAACTGCAGCAGCAGAAGCAAATGTAACAACAAAAATGTCTGGAATTGCAAATAATCCTTCATCACTGGCTGGTTCAATTCCTAAAAAATCTGATATCGGGGTTGGCACTATTGCCGCAATCAGCGTTGCCTTTACGGGAATTGCGTCTGTTGTCGGTGGGGTTGTTGCTGCACTGTTGGGCTTAAAAGCATGGCTTCCTCTTGGAATTCTTGGAATTCTTCTTGCCATTTCTTTACCATCAATGATTATTGCCTGGAGCAAACTCCGCCAGAGAAACATCGCTCCAATTCTTGATGCTTCTGGCTGGGCAATTAACGGTAACATAAAAATTACAATTCCATTGGGTTCTAATCTTACAAGACTCCCTTATAAACCAATTATCAAGACAAAAGATCCTTATGCAGACAAAAAATCTCCTGCAAAAAAGATTATCATCTGGATAATTATTATTGCGCTTATCATAGGTCTTATTGTTCTGGAAGAATATTTCTTCGGATATCTTGGAAGTTATTTCCACATATTCAAAGAATGGTGTGCTGGATTAGTAAATAAACAGTAGAGTCTGGTTATTTACCCAAAAAAGGAAAATCGTTAGATTTTCCATAATCCGTGTGACAAAAAATCCCACGGATTATGATTTTACCACCGTGAAATCTAATCCGGTTAAAACAAAAAAGCTGTCAGTTTCCTGACAGCTTTTTTATTGCAGAAATTGTTTTCTTATTCGGAAAGTTTAATACTCAATTTTTTGTATTCTCTGTTTCTGAATACAGTTACGGTGATTGTATCTCCAGGTCGTTTGCTTTCCATTGCAGAATAGTAATCAATAATAGAAGTAACCTTAACATCATCTATCTGAGTAATTACATCACCACCAAGATAAATAATATTATTTCCAGAACCATAATAAGAATTACCGTAAGGAACTGCCTCAGTACCGGCTCTTAAACCAGCCTTCTCAGCATAACCGCCTTTTGTTACTTCAGAAACCATCATTCCCGAACTAATCTCAAGCCCCGCATACTGTGCAATTCTTCTATTCAACTGAATTAAAGTTGCATCCAGCTGACCACGCTGTACTTTTCCGTACTTCATTAAGTCCGCAACAATTCTAACCGCAGTTTCAGAAGGAACCGCAAAACCAACCCCTGCCGAATTACCAGAAGAAGAAACAATTACAGTATTAATACCAATCATTTTTCCCTGAGTATCCAGTAAAGGTCCGCCCGAATTACCAGGATTAATTGCCGCATCAGTCTGAATCATATTCTTAATAATTCTGTTGGTAGAATTATCTTGAATAGGTCGTCCCAATCCAGAAACACTTCCAGTAGTCATAGTTCTTTCAAGTCCAAAAGGATTTCCAATTGCAATTACTTTCTGTCCAACTCTAAGTTTTGCCGAATCACCAAATTCAATAACCTTAAGCTTTACACCCTCAGGAGGATTAAATTTAATCACTGCCAGATCATTGTCCAAATCCTGTCCAATAACTTCAGCTTCGTACTGAGAGCCGTCAAACAAAGAAACAAAAATCTTTTCAGCATTTTTAATTACATGAACATTAGTAAGAATATAACCCCGTTCATCAATAATTGAACCGCTGCCACTACCACCATCAGTTACATATGGCTGATAAAACCAGTCGTAGCTAGTAACTTTTGTCGTAATATTAACAACCGCTTCGTTACAATTTTCATAAACAGTAATATTCTGATACTCACTGAAAGACAAAGAATCCAAAGTCAATGTTTTTGAATCATATTTATATTCATCAACATAAGGTTTTTCGCCTGTAGTCCATTCATCCCCGTCTCCCTGTTCTTCAACAGCTAGATTGCTGTTACCAGGCATAACAGAAGAATTTTCATTTTCATTCAAAATTTCTTTAGTAACTGCCTCAAGTTTTTTATCACGAGCATGCTCTACAGAACCAAGAATTTTTACACAACAAAAAGCTGTTATAACCGCCGCAATAACAACACCTGCTATTCCAACTGCTACTAATTGACCACGAGTATATAATTTCATAACACTACAAATTTAATAATTTAGAATAAGTAAGACAACCCGAATTGTGCAGAAACATAAGGATTCTCTTTTTCAATCATCAAAGCCTTAATTTTCAAACTCATAATCAAAGACGATGAACCTGGAACTCCAGAAATCTCAACACCAGCTTCCTTACCACGAGTCCAGAGTGTTCCTTCAGTAATAGTTCCATCTTCATTATAAAGTCCAAAACAGCTGTGTAATGCAGCCCATGCACTTACACTAAACGATTTACTCAATTTTCCAGTAACCACAACACCATTTTTCCAAACAGAACACTTTCCGTATCCATTTGCCAATGCACCGTTAGGAGCACCCCAAATAAATTCAGAAGAAAATCCTGTATAAGATTTGTTGCTGTCAAAACCAATCACTCCACCAAGACCAATACCATTACCAGTATCAATTCCATAAGGAGCATAAGTATTAACTCCAGACAAACCATATCGAACAAGGGCACCTATACATAAATATTCACCACTAGAAACTTCAGAACTAAAGGAATACTTCATATTAGTGTTAAAGCCCCATCCGGAACCTTCTACATCAAGACCAATATAACCTTCCCCTGCAATTCCAAATTCCAGATGATTAAACAAATCCATGTATAAACCACCACCAATCGCAGTGTTATAATATCCAGATTTTGAATTTCCAAACTGCATTTCAGGAGTTACATACATAAAAGGTACAACAAAATTCTGAGTCAATCTAAAAGCAGCAGGTAAAGAACCAATACCACTTCCCGATTTAGTATAATTCACCAGAGGAAAACTTACAGTTCTATCTACTTTAACAATTCCCTCTTCAGTAAAGGCTTCATTGTCAGTAAGAATAATTCTGTACTCTCCGTCAGGAACTACATCACCAGAATTATTTGTTCCCTTCCAGGTACAAGACTGCTCCCAGGTAGAAAATGAATTCCAGTTTGTATACCACACAACATTGTCATAAGCATCAGTTACATACAATTCTGCATGACCAGTATTAGTTACTTCAAAAGAAATTTCCGTTCGTCCAAAACCATTTGAATAGTCAGGATTAATAACCTTCTTTGAAATACTAAAATCACTGATCTCAAAAGGTGCAACATAATATTTAGGAGTTACTACAGCAGTTTTTCTTTTATAAACTGTTACAGACTTATAAAAATCCTCGTAACCAAATCTTCTTACCCTAACCTGATAATCACCAACAGGCATTTCAACAGGGAATGAAGTTTTTCTTGCTCCACCAATATAAACCAGAGAATCAGAAGTCAATCCAGAAAAATCAACATAACCTACAAGCCGTTCCAGATTTACAGTGTAAGTAAGAGTGTAATCCCTTCTTGCCTGAATCTGAACATAGCGAGGTTCATAACCATCTTTCTCAATCTTTAATTTGTAATAACCAGGTGCCAGACTAGTAATTGTCAAATCTGTTTTACCATAAAGACTACCATTCAAATAAACAGAAGCATCAGATGCATTACTTCTAATAATTACAACTGCCTTTCCATCATCACGACTAGCTTTCTTTGTTGGCGAAATAGATTCATAATCAGCCGAAAAAGCAAAATTTCCGCAAAACAATAAAACTAATAAAACGAATAAACTTTTTTTTGATTTCAAAACCATAACTTTTCCTACTTCTCCTGCAAAAATAGTACATCATTTTCCAGAAAACTAAAATACCCGTTACAGTCAATAATCAAATGATCCAAAATCGGGATTCCCACAATTTTCGAAGCATTAATAAGCATTTCCGTAGTAGCCAGATCATCTTCCGAAGGCACACAATTGCCCGAAGGATGATTATGACACAGAATTATTGCCGCCGCATTTTCCCTGATAGCATCAACAAACACCTCCCGCGGATGAATCAAAGTTCTGTTAATAGTTCCTACCGAAACAACATGAATCCGAATAATATTGTGTCCTCCATTCAAGGTAATCACAAGGAAATGCTCCTTTGTATTCATTGCATAGCTTTTTACAAACGGCACAATGTCCTGAGGCGATTTTACATGCGCTCCAAGATGACAGTATCGTCTTTTTCCCAATTCCAATGCAGCGGCAACCGCCAGCGCCTTACCAATACCAATACCTTTTACCGACAGTATTTTCTTTACCCAATCCGCTTCATTGAAATCGTCAAGTGCAGCAATAATTTTCCTTGCCATAGAATCCACAGGCAGACTCTTCGTTCCAGAGCCAAGAATCAACATAACCAGTTCTTCATCGTCAGGATAATCCATTCCAAACTTCAGAGCTTTCTCCCGGATATCCGGTTTGTATTTCACAATCTCCACACCTATATAATTGCTTTAAAATGAAAAAAAGCGCAAAAACTCAGCAATTTTTTTTCAAATTTCAAGATTTTTTTTCATTTTCCGATTTTTAGAATATGACTAAAAAAATATTTATCCGTCCACTGATTAAAGCAGCTGGAATTTTATTACTTTCTTCCATAATTTTCATTTCCTGTGCCACAAATCCAAAGCAGGAAATTCCCCCAGAAAACACAAAAGAACCAGTTACAATTTCCCGTAATATACTTGGAAAAGGCCAGTTAACTCCTGCACAGTTAACTTATTACTTTATGCAGCAGAGACCAGATGCAGATGTAAATGAAATTTTAAACTTTGCTATAGATTATGTACTGGAAGCAAAAGCCGAAGGAATTAATTCCGATGTTGCTTTTGCCCAGATGTGTCTTGAAACCGGTTACCTCCGTTTTGGAGGCCTCGTCCAGCCAGAATTTCATAATTACTGTGGATTAGGAGCTATGGACATAGATCATCCGGGAGAAGTTTTTGCAACCCGTACCTTAGGAATCCGTGCTCACATACAGCATCTTCAGGCATATTGCACAACCGAAGATGTAAAACTCAACAAAGAGCTGATCGATCCCCGCTACAATTGGGTTCATAAAACAAAATATATAGAAGATATCTGGGGATTAGCCGGCACCTGGGCCACCGACAAGCAATACGCCGAAAAAATCGATGCCATCCTGACCCGCATGGAAAACCTCCAGGTTTAATTTTATTGCAGAAAAAACTTACTTCCGGTCAGAAAGCTGATATAAGCACCGCTAGATATCGTCGCTGAACGCTAAGCTCGGCAAGGAAAC
>JAKSTK010000010.1 GCA_024402615.1 Treponema sp. | reverse complement strand
ACGGGGTGCGTGTTGAACCTAAACTAACCCTGCCGGCTTAGTTTTTAACGGTTCTTCGATAGTGGGTCTGTCCCTTTTGTTTTAACTTACCGAGTTAGACTCTCCACAAAAAAGAAAAATCGTTAGATTTTTCATAATCCGTGTGATTAAAAGCTTTTTTAAATAAATCACACGGATTATGAGTCACCTAACGGTGTCTCTTTTTTTATTACAAACAAAAAGCTGTCGATGTGCGAAGCCGTGGAATGGGGCCGGAGGCAGCCACTGGAGCGAGCTTGCGAGTGAAGCGGCCGAGGGTTACCGAGCCATGAAAGGGCGTTTTGGTAAAATATGGGTCGCCATAATAAATAAAATTATAGAGAAACGAAGAAATTTTGAGGTGGAGATTGGATTACAAATTGGAAATTAACAGCTCGAGGTAAGAGATGAAGGAAATTTCCAGATACCATCGGTGAGTTGGGGTCATATTTTTAAGGCTGTACATGTATTCGTAACCGAGGTTGAAAATATCAAGATCATTCAGCATAACTTCCAGGGAACAGCCTGCTCCTCCGTAAAGACCTCCAAAACTGGCAGTTTTTTTTAGTGGCAACTGATATTCAAGAATTGGATATGCAGAAAGCCTGATGCAGTCCAGAAGTGTGTAATTTAATCCTGTATATAAACCAACGGAAAAGCGTTTTGACGGGTTACTTTGGTCATCCATTGGTAAACCGAAATCTCCCTTAATTCCCATAAAGGTAATGTTATTGAATGGCAGGGAAATGTCAAAATTCAGCCCCAGAATGGAGGTTGGAGTTTTGCTGAATTCATAAGAAAAGCCGACATTTACAAAACTGCGATCGTGCTGTTCTGCAAACATGAAGCTTGGAAAAACTAATAAAACAAATAGGATAAAAAATTTTTTCATACTTTTATTAAATATGCATTTTAGTCATAAGTCTATAAAGAAAAACTCCCAAAACCCACACTACAGAAAATCCCCTATGATTCTATTGACAACAACAACGGTCAGGAGTAACATATTGCTAATAAATATGAACAGATTATTCAACTTCGTATATTTTTCTTTCTTCTCATTTAAGGCTTTTTCCTTTTATTACTTTAGTAATTTAAAAAGAGCTCGATGAAGTATAGACGACGAAGTTATATAAGAGAACGGTTCTATTCTTTATCGGATAGAGCCGTTTTTTTTTACCGGAATGATTTTTCATTTTTTTAAAATCGGAATTAATTTTAAGGAGTAATAAATATGAATATGGATTTCGAAAGAAGACTGGCAATTCCTGCAGAGGTAAAGGAACAGTATCCTGTAACAGGAAAAGTAAGCAAGATTGTTGAAGAAAAACGTGCTGAAGTAAAGGCTGTTTTTGAAGGTCGTTCGGACAAAATGATTTTGATTATTGGGCCTTGTTCTGCTGATCGTGAAGATGCAGTTCTTGATTACATGGGTCGCCTTGTTGCTGTTCAGGAAAAGGTTAAGGATAAGATTCTTCTTGTTCCTCGTATTTATACTAATAAACCTCGTACAACTGGAGAAGGTTATAAAGGTCTTCTTCATCAGCCTGATCCAAACCAGAAACCTGATATGTTCAAAGGTCTTGTTGCCTGCCGCCGTCTCCACATGAAGGCTGTAGAAGAAACAGGCTTTGTTTTTGCTGATGAAATGCTTTATCCAGATAACTATCAGTATCTTGATGATATTCTTGGTTATGTTGCTGTTGGAGCCCGCTCCGTAGAAAATCAGGAACACCGTCTTGTTGCTTCTGGTATTGAAGTTCCTGTTGGAATGAAAAACCCAACTTCTGGTGATTATGCTGTAATGATGAATGCTATTCAGGCGGCTCAGCATCAGCACACATTTATCTACCGTGGATGGGAAGTTCATTCTGGTGGAAATAACACTGCTCATGCAATTCTCCGCGGTTCAACTAATAAACACGGTAATAATCAGCAGAACTATCATTACGAAGATCTTATTCGTCTTTGTGATGCTTACGCTTCACGCGAACTTGCAAATCCTGCCGCAATTATTGATACTAACCATTCAAATTCAAACAAAAAACCTTTGGAACAGCCTCGTATTGTAATGGATGTTTTGAATTCTATGGCTCACAGCGAAGATATCAAAAAACTGGTAAAAGGTTTCATGATTGAAAGTTATATTGAAGATGGCAGCCAGAAAATTGGCGAAGGCGTTTACGGAAAATCAATTACTGACCCATGTTTAGGTTGGGAAAAATCTGAAAAATTGATTTACGATATTGCCGATAAACTTTAATCAACCGAAAGAAAACACCGTACGGTAAGCTAAAGTTCCGTACGGTAAGTTTTAAAATCGTACGGCAAATAATTTTATTTACCGAGGGTGGATTTTCTTTCTCTGTAGTAACCAATACTTACAGTAGAATAGTTCCACAGTGAATCTCGATTGAGTCTTCCGTAAGGAAACTGTGCTTTCTGACTGATTATTTTAAGCTGATCGTAGGTCCAGTTGATTCCTGCATTGTAAGCGGTAGAAATAATCCGGATTTGCTCTTCAGTTTCCTTGTCCTTAAGATTAAATCTTTCCATACAAATATCTACAAAAGCCAGCATATATTTTAGCTGGCTTTCTTTTTCTCCAAGATTCAACAAGCGATTGAATCGGGCCATGTAGTTTTCTTTTTCAAAAAGAAGGGAACTGTATTTTTCTTTCAGTTGAGGATTCTTCTTAATCATATTTTCTATCATTTCTGCAAAATCCGGCTTCATCTGCATTTCTCCAATGGAATAACAGCCTGGCTCTTTAAACGAACAATAAGCAATAATATCGGCAAAGGTTTCGTAACTGTTTTTTGCAGTAGAAAATCTGGTTAATTCTGGATATGCAATGGCAATTATAAAATCGGGATCTTTATGATTCCAGGAAGTGAGAATTTCTCTGTACTGTGCGGCGTAATCATCGGCTTTCTGGCATTCGTAGGAATAAGTTTCTCTGTAATTCTGATAAGTTTCTGGTTCATCTGCAAAAAGGTAAAGTGTCTGAACTGTACAGAGAAGCAATGCGAGGATTTTTACTTTTTTTACAGAAAGACTTTTCATAAGTTTTATTTTATCCGTTTATTATTTCAGTTTAAAGTCGTAAAATAGTGTTATGTACACAGATACTCTTTTTAATTTTTCTAAGATTGTTGATGAACAGGGATTAGATCAGGGAGCTGAAGTTCTTGCTGCTATGGCAAAAAATGAACCTTTCTTCGGGCTTGATACAGGTATTCGCGAAAATGATATCTGGAATCGAGTAGAAAATATCCGTCAGTGCATTGATCTTCTGGAAGATGAAAAACATCAGAAAATTGTCCGCGATATGATTCATTTTAGTGCAGGAATTATGCCTGATATGGATTCGGTTGAAAATCGTTTTGCGGCGGTTGAGACTCTGGAACAGACAATTATGGATTTTAGAGATTCTGGTGATGAGTTTGCTGATCGTCTGTGTGCAATTGGTCCCTGCGGTATTGATCATGATTGGGATTCTGTGGAATACGAAGGTCGTGAACACGATTATTTTGATAAACATATGATTGATGATGAAAAGGATTTGTTTGCCCTTCAGCTCACTCTGGCAAAAAAGCTGGATATGCCTTTGATTCTTCATTCCAGAAAAGGTTTTAAGGATACGGTGGATGTTCTTAAGGCGGTAAAATGGAATCGCGGAGTTGTTCACGGATTTGCTTATACTCAGGCAGAGCTGGAATTCTTCCTTGATTTGGGATGGTACATTAGTTTTAGTGGAACTGTTACTTACGGTGGAAAAAAGAATTTTTCTGATATGGCCGAAATGGTAGAATATATTCCTAGAGACCGTTTGTTAATTGAAACAGATTCACCTTACTATGCGCCAATTCCTCTTAAAAATACAACAAACGAGCCTGCAAACATTAAATATATTTACGAATACATTGTTTCAAAAAGAAATATGTCCAGCCGTAAAATCAGTGAAATTGTAGATAACAACTGTAAAAAACTGTTCGGTTTGTAAATGTAAATTATCTTCTTCTTAATTCCCAGAAAATAATGGCAGCGGCGGCAGCAACATTCAGAGAATCTACTCCTTCTTTCATAGGAATCTTTGCTACGTAATCGCTCATGTTGATTGTTTCTGTAAGAAGTCCGTCTCCTTCTGTTCCAAGCAAAATTGCCAGTTTATCTTCGTTGTACAAAACCGGAGAATCAATATCCACCGAATTATTTCTTAAAGCCATAGAAAGAGTTTTGAATCCCATTTCCTTCAGTTTATTCATTCCGGCGGCTGGCCACAAAGAATTTTCTTCTCCAATTCTTGCCCACTGGGTAAGAAATACGTTTCCCATACTGACTCTAAGACAACGGCGGTTCAAAGGATCTGCACATTCCGGAGTAAGAAGTACTGCATCTATTCCTAAAGCCGCTGCAGAACGGAAAATTGCACCAACATTTGTGGCATCTGCAATATTTTCTAAAATTGCAATTCTATGGGCATTTTTACAAATTTCTTCGAATTCTGGAGGATTTTTACGCTTGAAAGCACAAAAAACGCCTCTTGTAAGCTTAAAACCTGTTAGTTTTTCTAAAACTGCTCTTGGGGCTGTATACACAGGAATTCCAGGACATTTGGATAGAACAGGGGCTGCATCGCCGGTGATATGTTTTTCTTCCATCAGAAAAGAGATTGGTTCGTAACCGGCAGTTATTGCCCGTTCTATTACTTTAGGGCTTTCCGCAATAAAAAATCCGCCTTTCTGTTCATAAGCATTTCGCAGTTCGCGTTCAGTAAGATTTGCAAATATATCTGGGCCGGGCTGATTCAAATCAGTTACTTGAATTAGGTTAATCTCTGTATTCATAATCCAATTATATAATCTATACTTTAATTATGAAAAGAACTATGCATTGTAATAAACATTTATCTCTGTCCCTTTTGTTTGAAATTTTCGTAAAAATTCAAATTACTCTGTCCCTTTTGTTTATTTTTGGCTGTCAGTCTGCGGGTTTTGGGCTGAATAATGAAATTAATGATAATCTGGACCTGGAAATGTCAGAATACTTTGTTGACTCTGTCCCTTTTGAAAGTGAAAAGCTCCCTGTAATCAAAATTACTTCCAGTACGGGACAAGAAAATTTTGTTACAAAACCGGTTGCTTATGCAGTAACAGAACAGAAAAAAACCTGGAATGAATATACATATGATCCTGTTCCATTTTTTGAGGATTGTACAATTACAGTTCTGGATGAGAATCAAAAAATATGTCAGAACAGCGAAAAGGCAAAAGTAAAGGTTCGCGGAAACTGGACCAGCAACTATCCTAAAAAACCTCTGAAAATTAAGTTTGAAAAAAAACAGTCTATGCTGGACCTCCATGAAAACGAAAAATTTAATGAATGGGTTTTACAGGCATCATTTAAAGACTGGTCTTTCCTTCGCGATGAAACTGCTTACTATATCAACAGAATGATTAATCCTCTGTATACAACGGACTGTCGTCTGGTAAAGGTTTATATTAATGAAAAATACTGGGGTGTTTATTTACTGGCAGAACAGCAGGAAATCAATAAAAGCAAAATCAATATTACAAAACCTGAAAATGAATATACTGGCACAGATATTGGTTATCTTCTTGAGCTGGACTGCTATTCACAGTACGAAGATTATAATTTTAATGTAGTTTATTCACATCCACTTCTTGATATGAACAAAGAAAAAGTTACCCGTCTTATGAATGGTTATTCAATAAAAAGTCAGATAAATGATGAAGCACAGGCAAATTTTATTGGCCAGTATATGAATAATCTGTGGAAAATATGTGATAAAGCTGTATACAAAAAAACTTACTATAAGTTTAATACGGATAAAACAGAAATTGAGCCTTATGAACCGGAAAGCTGTTATGAATGTATTTCTTCAATTATTGATATTGAATCGCTTGTAAATATGTATGTGCTGCAAGAAATTTGTTGTGATGCAGATATCGGCTGGTCTAGTTTTTACATGACAGTAGATTTTGGTGAAGGTAGTGACGGAAAACTTCGTTTTGATGCTCCATGGGATTTTGATTCTGCATTGGGAAACAAAAATTTCTGCCCGGATTCAAATGGAGTTTTTGCGGGAAAAATTACCTGGGATGTAAATCATCAGTTCAGAGACAGTGGAAATCCATGGTTTTTAATGTTTATTAACTGCGACTGGTTCCAGGATTTAATCCGCCAGAAATGGAAACAGCTTCAGGAAAATGAAGTTCATCAGAAAGTTCTTAATCATATTGCTTTTGTAAAAGAACAGTACAAAGAAGATTTTGCAGAAAACTATGAACGATGGCCTTTAGATTACAGCAGAATTTATGTTATGAACGAATTATCTCAGGCTGCAGGAAAATGCCAGAATCAAAATGAAGCCGCCGAGTATCTTTATACCTGGCTGGATAAAAGATTCACCTCTCTTGATAAAATATGGGGTTCTGAAGATAATTAAATAAATCCATGAGGGGAACTCAGTTGTAATTACTGGACTTGAAATGAAACGGTAAAGCCCGAATGCCGCATGGTAGTCAACCTGTAACTTCTTGCAGATGACTTAAAAACTTTTAAGGTGTACATGCTCTGCACCTGGAGGAATCATGAAAAAATTTTTACTCACCCTGGGAGTGACAGCTCTGCTGTTCACTTCATGTATTGGAGGAGCACCATCTTCTGAAGATAATTCTACTCCTTCAAATCCTGTCAAACCTGAAGAGCCGGTTATGGTAACTCTGTCGGAACTTAAGAATTCCGTATGGTTCAGCGGCGATTCAACCCTGCAGTTTCCTTATCAGGAAGAAACTCTTTACATCAAGTATATGCCAGATGGACTTGTTGTAACACAGTGGATTTCTCTTTCAGAAAAAGAGAATGGCAATTTTGAAGCCAGAATAGAATGGTCTTCTAATGTTCGGGAAATAGGTAAAAAATCCCCTGTAAGCATTACAAAAACCGGTAATTTGCTGAATATTTCCAGTGATTTGTTCAATTTTAGCAGAATGACTTCTTACAAAGGTGTAACCGCATCAGCTTTTAATCCTGATGAAGTACCTGCAATTAAGTCGGAATATCTGTCGAATTTCAGTGGAAGTTATACTCTTATCAATACAAAATACACTTTGTCCATTGAAGCAAAACTTGGAATCAGTGCATCTGTAAATAATTACTGGAATGCCAATGTAGTTAACACTGAAGTTCTGGAAGATGGAACTTATGACATGCTTTTAGCACATTCTTCTTCAAAAAATGGTTCTGGTAGCATTGATCCTGGAATTACAGGAAATGAACTATTTATTAACAGGCAGGGAATTTTCTGGTCACATCTTCAGTTAAGTCATACACCTGGTTCAGTATGGACAATCAAATGGAACTCTGAATGGAGTGATATGCCATATGATGCTCTGAAACCAGAAATGATGGATATGGAAGATACCTTTATTGGTCCTGATACTACTGTAATTCATTATAAATATACTTTCCGTTTTGGTAATCCAGAACAGAATGAAAGCGGTTATGGTGTACATGCTGTAGTTCCTGAAGGAGTTAGTGAGGATAATATTGCAGTTTATGAATATGACTCTTTATTGCAGACAGAAGAAACCTGGAAGCAGATTTATGCTCATGTTGAAGAAGCTGTTACAATTCCAGAGGGCTGGCTCCTTGATTACTGGTGGTACAATAACGGTGGATTAGGGAACTTGAATTCGGAAGTATATAAACTTGCGGATAATACAGAACCTTCTCTCGATGAGTATGTTTTCTATTGTGCGTTGAAAGAAAAACCTTCTGCTGTTCAGGTTTATTATCAGGAGGGGCATTATAAGCATGCTTCCAAGGATTGGGACTTAACAGTAACTTCCAAAGGAATAACTTATAACGGAAAAGAATATTCTTACGTTGCGGGTACAACTTGGAGTGATTCAGAAACAGAAGGACTTCCTTTGAGCTATTGTTATTTACTTACTGATGGAAAAAAGAATTATTTTGCCATGATTGAATGGTATACAAATAAGATTAATTCTTCGACAGGTTCACCATTTAATTATGTTAATTTACGTGAACCAATGGAAACTGAACGGACCGAAGTTTATTATAACTCCACAGAATCTGGCGGATTTGGTATTTTCGGTACAAGACGTTCTACCTTAATTGTTCAATCTGAATAATCTTCCGTAATTTCAAACAAAAGGGACAGAGTAAATTGAATTAAAAACAATTTACTCTGTCCCTTTTGTTTTTAAAAAACATCCTATTTCTAAAGATATTCGTTATTTTGCATAGAAAAAAATAGTATATTATAAGAAGTGTATTATTATAGGAATTTTTTATGGAAATGATTGAAAACAAAGAATTGACAGGAGAGAGAGCTCAGTACTTTGCAAAAGAAAAGGCTTACAGCAAGGTTGTTTTTAAGGATGGAGAATCTCCATTAAAACATGCTTCTGATATTACTGTCAGTGATTCTAAATTTGAGTATAAGTATCCCCTTTGGAATGTTGAAAATGTAAAGGTTGATAATTCTACTTTCTATGAACTGGGAAAATCTGGTTTGTGGTATATCAAAAACATGGAAATTCAGAATACTGTTATTCATGCACCTAAAGAATTCCGACGCAGTTCTGGTATTAAACTCTGTGATGTTCAGTTTACAAATGCCGTTGAAACAATGTGGACTTGTAATGATATTAAACTTAAAAATGTTCAGATAGAAAATGGGGATTATTTTGCTATGAATTCCAGCGATTTCTATGCTGATAATCTTAAACTCAACGGTAATTACTTCCTTGACGGTGGTAAAAATATTGAAATTCACAATTCTGTTTTAAATTCAAAAGATGCTTTCTGGAACTGTGAAAATGTTACTGTTTATGATTCTGTAATCAATGGTGAATATTTGGGCTGGTACTCAAAAAATCTTAAATTCGTAAACTGTACAATCGAAAGTGATCAGGGACTTTGTTATATCGATGGTCTTACAATGATTAACTGTACTGTAAAAAATACTGTGCTTGCATTTGAATATTCAACAAACATTAATGCAGAAATCACAAATAAAATTGACAGCGTAAAAAATCCTTGCGGTGGTGTAATCAAAGCTCCAGAAATTGGTACTCTGATTATGAATCCTAAACGCTGCAATACTTCTGCAACAAAAATAGAATGTGATAAAATAGGACAGACCTTCACAGAAGATCCTAATCCAAACGAATAATAAAGAGCATTTATGAAGTATAATTTTGATGAATTAACCAACCGTAAAAACACTGGTTCCATGAAGTGGGATGTTACAGACGGTGAAATTCCACTTTGGGTTGCTGATATGGATTTTGAGACTGCTCCCTGTGTAAAAGAAGCAATTCAGAAACGGGCTGCCCATGGAATTTTTGGTTATTCGATTGTACCTGATCAGTGGGCAAAAGCTTATGTCAGCTGGTGGAAAAACCGCCACAATTTTGAACTTTCTGCCGACTGGTTAATTTTCTGTACGGGAATTGTTCCAGCAATTTCTACTTGTGTCAGAAAACTTACAACTCCTGCAGAAAAGGTTTTAATTCAGACTCCCTGCTACAACATTTTTTTCAACTCTATTGTAAATAATGGTCGCGTTCCTGTTGAAAGTCCTCT
Source organism: Treponema sp. (assembly GCA_024402615.1). GTDB lineage: Bacteria > Spirochaetota > Spirochaetia > Treponematales > Treponemataceae > Treponema_D. The sequence continues at coordinate 21,770 of JAKSTK010000010.1, read as the reverse complement.
GGCTTTTGATGGAACTCATTATTCAATTGATTTTGAGCGGCTGGAAAAGGATTTGTCTGATCCTCAGGTATCTTTAATGATTCTCTGTAATCCACAAAATCCAACCGGAAATATCTGGACTTCCGGTGAACTGGCAAAAATCGGTGAACTTTGTAAAAAATACGGTGTAACTGTAATCAGTGATGAAATCCACTGTGATATTGTAAAACCCGGCGAAAGCTATATTCCATTTGCCAGTGTAAATCAAACCTGTGCAGAAATTTCTGTAAGCTGTATTGCTCCAACTAAATGCTTTAATATTGCAGGAATTAATTCGGCTGCAGTAGTAGTTCCAGATTCTTTATTGCGTCACAAAGTATGGAGAGCTCTGAATACCGATGAAGTAGCTGAACCAAATGCTTTTGCTATGGATGCAACAATTGCCGCTTTTACGGAAGGTGAAGACTGGCTGAATCAGTTGAATGAATATCTTTATGAAAATCGAAAATTTGCAGAAGAATTCATCAAAAAAGAAATTCCTCAATTGCAGGTAATTTACGGAAAAGCAACTTATCTTCTGTGGGTAAAGCTTGGTAAAACTGCTGATGGCAAAGAAATCAACGGCGATGAATTTGCTCAGGCATTGCGTGCCAAAACCGGATTATTTGTAAACGGTGGATGTGAATACGGTAAATCTGGTGATAATTTTGTACGGATTAATCTTGCCTGTCAGCGTTCTGTTCTTGAAGAGGCTTTAGGAAGATTAAAAAAGTTTTCCTTTTAATTCCCGATTTTACAAAAATACTCTAAAAATCTCAGAAATTTTCAGAAAAATTTTAAATTTTAAACTCAAAGTTTAATGACTAAGTTTTTAAAATTCAGTATAGTCAGAAACATCAACTCACAAATTGAACTATTTTGACGGTTCAGGTGTTCTATTAGTTTGTTACTAGCAGACACAAAAATTAAAGGGTCGTTGACCTGGAGTTATCTTTTATAGAGGAGTACGTATGAATCTATCTAACACAGAAATTTGTTACGCATTATCATCAGTGAAGATTCGGGATATTGTATCTATTCACCGTACTCTTCATACAGGCATTTCTATTGCCAGAGAAGATAATAAAATTTTTGTGAATGCATTTTTGGGAGAGCAAATTAATGGAATACGTAAAGTTTATTAAACCAGTAATAGATTTAAAATTAACTGGAATACAAATCAAAACACTTAGAAAACAGAATGGATTTACTGTTCGTGATATTCAGGACATTTTTGGATTTGAATATCCACAGGCGGTTTATTCTTGGGAACAGGGTAAAAACGTTCCTACGATAGATAACTTACTTGTACTTTCGAAGTTGTTCGGTGTTGGCATAGAAGAGATTGTAGCCACCCGCAATGTGGAAGTTGAAGTTCGATGTACTGCAGATATCGCTAAAAAAATCTGCAGCAAGAAATGCGAATCCTGCAAGTATATGCTTACTGCGTAGGACAAAAAAAGGAAATCTTCTGGAGCAATTCCATTAGATTTCCTTTTTTTATTAACCATAATAAATTACCGAAGCAGTAAGTTACTGTCAGCGCAGGTTTATTCTTCCGGGAAGTTTCTGAAGCAGTCAGAAATCTCCTGTGTAAAATCATAAAGATCTTCGTAATAACCGTTAATAATTTCTTTAGCATATTCTTCATATACTTTCTGAGAACGTTCTTCGGAAACATGAATTAATTCTTCTGCAGCTTCATCCATAAAAGTGATTGGATAACCGTAAGTCTTTTTAAGGATTCCGGTTACAAGAAATTCTGGATTTTCTGCAATCTGCTGGTCTGTGAAGGTATTTCTTACTTCCAGATAAGAATTCAGATTTTTTTCAGTTACCATGAAGAATTCTTTGATTTCTTCTTCTGTCATAAAACTTACCTTCTGTAATTAAATTTCAAAATCCAGGCAGGCACGACTGGCAGTGTAAGGACGAACTTTTCCGTCAGCAACTGCAACATGTTCCGGATGTTTTGAATATCCTTTCAAAGCTTCTGCAGATTCAAAAGTAGAATCCAGCATTAAATCTCCAGTTGATGAAGCAAGACGACCTTCTGTAACAACTTTAATATCAACTAAACCAGGAATTTTTCCTTTGAGGGCTTCAAGACCTTCTTTGATTCCTGCTTTTACTTTTTCTTTTTCTGCATCTGGCATTTCTTTAAGGGTCCAGATAATAATGTGTTTTACCATAAAAACTCCTATATATATTTTATTTTAGAACAATATTTCCATTTCGTGTGCTGATTTCTACAACTGCCGTATCAATTTTTTCATCATTTTTGTATATAACTGCGGGATTAGGATTTGAGATTGTATCATTCTGATGATTTCTAAAACTTCCGCTGGCCGAAAAAATCTTCAAAGTAAAAGGTTCATGCTGAGGAATTTCAAATTCAATTTTTCCGCTTTGAGATTCACATAGGGAGCGGGCAAGGGGAGCAGACAAAAGGGACAGAGTAATTGGTGCAGAAGTAGTTCTAAAATCAAAATAAGAGCACTGAGTGTTCAAAAATTTAATTGCTCCATTTTTAGAATGAACTTCCAGATAATCGCAGGCAATATCACGCCCCTGAATTTTTCCGGAATCTGAGCTGATAAGGATACTTTCCTGTGCATTCAGATTTTGGACAGAGATTTTTCCATATTTTGAGTAAATATCAAAGCTTTCGGCAATAAAATCGTAAGGCAGATAAATTGAAACGGTAGAAAGGTCACCTTTACGGGGATTATATTTGTCGGTGATTGTAAGGATTGATTCGGAAAGTTGAATTTCCGGCTGAAATTTAAGATTATTGCTGCTGACTTCTACAGTTATTTCATCACCGTAAAAAATGTAGAATTTAAGATCTTCGCCAATACAATCAATTTTAAGGGAGGAAATTTGAGCAACCTTGTAGTCTTCTTTTAATACAATATTCAACTGCTGATTATTCTGGTCAAAATCAGAGGCTTCTTGTGAAAAAACAAAAAATGGAAGCAGCAGAAAACAAAAAAGGATTACAGAGGTTTTTCTCATAGTGGAAATCCTAACATTTTCTAAAAAATTGTTCTATGCTATACTTTGCCTATGAAAAATAAACAGAATAATGAACTTGCAGTTTGCGGCTTTGCAACTGTAAAAAAACTCGAAAAAAATCACCCGGAAAAAATTACCAGACTTTACTTTACCGAAGAACGAGCTCCTTTGTTTGGCGGCTTGTGTAAACGACTGGCAAAAAATCATGGTATTTATAATATGAAACCTGCTGCAGATTTGGAAAAACTCAGTGGAACAGTTCACCATCAGGGAGTTGTTGCCATGATCAAAGCTCCAGAAATTCAGCAGCTGGATTCTGATATTACTGATTCATGGATTGAAAATTGCGAAAATGCAGTTCTTCTGGACCGTATTGGAAATGCAAACAATTTTGGTGCTATTGTTCGTAGTGCCGCTTTTTTTGGAATTAAAAATATTATCATTCCAATGGATGAAGCACAGTCTTCAATCACAACTTCTTCTTATCGCGTTGCAGAAGGTGGAATGGAATATGTAAATATTTATTCTGTCCGTTCTACAGCCCGTTTACTGGAAGTTTTAAAAGGTAAAATGGTCAGGGTTGGAACTTCTCTGGAAGCAAAAAAACCTGTTTCAGCTCTTAAGGAGATTGCGGGAAGTGGAGAAAATAAAAAACCTGTACTTGTAATCCTTGGAAATGAAGAATCGGGAATTTCAGAAATTGTTCAGCAGAATTGTGATGAACTGGTTATTATTCCATGGGCAAATATGAAAAACGGTCAGGAAGAAAGTCTTGTTGATAGTTTGAATGTTGCACAGGCTTCATCAATTATTTTTTACGAATTAACACACTAATTTATGCAGATTTATTTTATTCGTCACGGCGATCCTGATTATCAAAATGATTGTCTTACTCCGGCAGGTCATGAGCAGGCCAAAAAGTTAGCAGCTGAAATTGAAAAATTCGGTATACAGGAATTTTACAGTTCACCAATGGGTCGTGCTCAACAGACGGCCGCTTATTCTGCAGAGAAGTTAGGACTTTCCGTAAAAATTTTACCCTGGCTTCACGAACTGATGTGGGGCGAAAAACTTGGTGATGCAAAATCCCGCCAGAGTCCATGGACAAAAAATGATATTATGATGGCAAAAAGACATTGTTATCCTGAAGGTGATAGCTGGAAAACTGATGAATTAATGCAGGATGATCAGATTGTAGGCGAAGTAGAAGAAAAATGCCGGGAACTGGATGCCTGGTTAAAACTCCGGGGATTTGAACGGCAGGGCCAGTTATACAAAGTTATTGAGCCTGCAGAAGGTTATACCCGTCCGGAAAAAATTGCTTTTGTCTGTCACGGTGGAACTTGTTCCGCATTAATCAGTTATCTTCTGGATATGTCTTTCTGGCAGGTTATTGCCCATATGGGTTTTGATTTAACCTCCGTAACCAGAATTGATTTTCCGGAAGCACCTGCTCTTGAAGGGGAAACAGAAATTTACCGTGCCGCAAGATTAGGTTTTCATAACGATACAACTCATTTAAGATAATCAACCTTTATGAATTACTCCCATTTTCTGAATAAAGCCACAATTCGTCCTCAAAAATTAAAAGCTTTTGGATTTTCGGAAACTGGAGATTTTTTTGAATTAAGAAGATTACTTTCCGAAACAGATTTTTACGCAGTGGTAAAAATTACAAAAACCGAAATTACAGTTCATGCATACGAAAATCAGACAGATGAAAAATATGCCCTGCTGGATGTTGCTTCTGCTAACGGTGCTTTTGTAGGCAATCTGCGGGAAAAAGTTTCAGAACTGATGAATCAGATTTTTGCGGAATGTTTTGAAACTGCAGATGTAAAACAGAAATATGTGGATTATCTTGAAAGTGAATTTGGTGTAAAAGGGGAATTTCCCTGGGATGGAGATAATTCCTCGGTTTATAGATGTCCTAACGGGAAGTGGTTTGGTCTTTTAATGCAAATTCCTTTTAAAAAGCTCGGTTTTGAAAGTGAAGAGCTGGTTTGGTGTGTAAATTTAAAAGCGGACGAAAAAAAAATACCAGAACTGGTAGATAGAAAATCTATTTTTCCAGCCTGGCATATGAACAAAAAATATTGGATTACCATAATCCTTACTTCCGTTACCAGTTTTGAACAGCTTAAGGAATTAACCGGCAGAAGTTTTGAACTGGTAATGAAGAAAAAATAACTACATTCTGGCCTTCAAAGTAAAGAAGAATTTTCCTGCTTTATCTTCCAGCTTCCATGCATAACCTGTATCGATAATAAAGTTAGACAAACCGATAACAGAAATATCGCCGCGAACAAATCCACCAACAGTCTGACCATAAGCAGCAGTATTGCTGTTGATTTCATAATCACCGGCAATTTCGTAGTAAGCACCAAGTTTAATCTGCTGAAGAATAATAGCTTCTGCTGCAGTAATTCCAGGATTAAGACTTACCCAGTATATTTCGTTGCGGTTTAAGAAATTAAGATTCAGAGAGTTGCAGTTGAACTTAAGGTTAGAATATTCACCAGCACCGAGGAATGAAAGGAAATTCCAGCAGGAAGAAATATCATTTCCAATGCCAAAACTGAAAGGATTAGAATCAAGACGTTCAACATAAATGTAAGGTTTTTCAAAGAGATAAGTGCTGTTTTCTTTACCAAAGAGAGTTTTTAAACCGGTTGTGAAAAGCATTGCCTGAGGTTTAAATAAATTATCGCCCTGGTATTCAGCTGTAGCAACTAAAGCTTTCATCCAGCCAGGGAAGAAGGCAGGAGAAATATTTACACCACCGAAAGCATAGAAGTTATTTGCGGAAGAATCCTTAAAATCAAAGTAGTAAGAGCCGAGTAAATCAAAACGGAGAATTTCTGAAGGCTGAACAGTTATTTGTGCTTCAGATGAAACTCCACCGAAATTGAACGGGAAGTTTGCTTTTCCTTTAAGCATAACGCCAGGTAAATCGGCAAAAGCTTCAATTGAAATACCATCGCGGTTATAAAGATAAGCATCCTGGAAATCAACAACGCCAAAAACAGGCCAGGCTTTTACACCAAAGTAAGGATCAATAATTTTTGCAGGAATGCGATGTTCAACACGGATAATTTCATCATCAGCAAGCTGGTCAGTAACTTTGCGTCTTTCTGCAAGAGCAGTGTGAGATGCTAAAGATTTGTGTTCAAGAGCGGTAATCTCATCAATCATTTGGATAGTGCTTTTGTAACCAGCAGCAGAAATTTCGTGACTGTTCTGGAATTCCATAAACGAAAAGTGTTCAACATCGTTACGGATAAGAACAGGCTGTAATTCCATAATATCGTGAATGGCTACACGCTCCTTACCAATGGAGAAGGTACGGTTGATGATTACGATAGGGTTGTTGTAGTTTACTTTTTTGTCGTAGAAAGCAGTTGAAATGATAATGTTATCAGAAAAGTGTTTTGCAATTTTAAGGCCGGCAATATCAATAGAACCACTGTCAATGAGACTTACAGGAGTACCATCTTCAAGTTTGTATTTAGTTGGTTCCATAAAGGCACTCATTGCAAAAGCCGCATCCATAATTTTTGCAAAATCTCCGCTGGCATGCCATACCTGACGTTTAGTGTACAAATCTTCGGTGAGGAGAAGAATAGGGATAGCACAATCTTCTACGCGGTGACTTTCTTCACCTAAAAGCTGATTAATCATTGCTTCATATTTGCGGACAGAAAGAAGACCACCGTGAAGAGGCATAACAGGTTCAAAATAAGAACTTAAATTGATTTTAGAAATTACCTCTTCAATTTTTTCTGGAGAAAAACCGTAAGCATAAAGCATACCAATAACGGCACCCATAGAATTGGCAATAATAAAATCTGGTACAACATCATTTTCTTCAAGAGCCTTAAGCATACCAACATGACAGAATGCACGAGCCGATCCGCCACACATTACCAGACACAAAGGTTCGCGGCCTTCTTCATCACGGATTTTCTGAATTTTTGCTTCAAATTCTTCAATTCCTTCATGGAAAGGAACATCCTGAAGCGCCAGAAATGATTCAGGATCTAAAACGCTTTTTTTCTCTGCCTGTCCAAAACAAACAGATGCAGCCATGGAAATCAAAATAAATAAAGTGAGAATCTTTTTCATATAATCATTATAACCGCACAAAAGGGACAGAGTAAATTGAAAATTGCTGATAAAAAAGGCTTCCGTTACACAAGAGCCGCCCCAACTGCTGAAGGCCAAACTTCGTTTGAGACTACTGTGTGTGCTTCGCACTGCTGCTGGTTGTAAGCCTTCAGATGTTGTTGCGGCTCTTGTTTCACTCGCGCCTTTTTCACAACCGTGATTTCAGCTCGATTAATCTCGCTTTGAACGGGGTGCGTGTTGAACCTAAACTAACCCTGCCGGCTTAGTTTTTAACGGTTCTTCGATAGTGGGTATGTCCCTTTTGTTTTAACCACCGGGGAGGTTTTACTCTGTCCCTTTTGTTTGGAGGTTTTCTTTTTTTTGGGGGCGACCTTGGTTTTTCTTAAACGGGGTTACGCGGCTTGCCTGGCGGCCGGCCCTGAGAGGGCTGCTTTGCACCGCTTCATCCCTGCGCACACTTTTTGAGAAAAATTAATGTAAAGTTTACTTGACATAGAAATTGAGCTGCTGTATATTGCTTATGTAAAGTGAACTTTACATTGGTTGTAGGGAGAATATAGCTTGAAAAATCGTATTGAAGAGTTGCGAAATGCCAAGGGAATTAAGCAGGAGGAGTTAGCTTCATTAATGGAAGTGAGCCGACAGACGATCAGTTCATTGGAAAATGGGAAGTATAATCCTTCAATTTTTCTGGCATACAAAATAAGTCAGTTTTTTGACATGAGTATAGAAGAAGTTTTTATTTTTGAAGAAGAAAAAGGAGAGAAAAAAAATGATTAATCCAAAAAAATTTATAGTAAAAAACCTGATTATGCTGGGAATGTTTGTATTGTTCGGAATCTGCTGCATAATTTTCAAAAAAACTGGTTCTGAATTTATTGGTTGTTTTACTGGAGGAACTGTTGTTTGCGTTCTTAATCTTTTTAGAGCATTAAAAATGATGAAAAATCCTGAATTCAAAAAGCAGGTAGAAATTGAAGCTACAGATGAGCGAACTCTGATGATTAATTCAAAAACAATAGAACTGGTTTCTTTTATAATGATAATGATTATGTGTTTCGGAGCATTTACAAGCATAATTTTTGAAAAATCTGATTATCTGTATATTCTTGCAGGTTTATTAATTATTTATGCGGTACTCTATTTTGTAATAAGAGCTGTTTATAATAAAAAATACTGATTTTTAAAAACAAAAGGGACAGAGTAAATTAAAAAGGATTTATTACACTATGGCAGATATTGAAACATTATCTCCTGTACAGCGGGAAATATACAAAGCAATGACTCAGATGGCGGAAAAAGCTTCTTTTACTGAGTTTGTTGTTGCTAAAAAGATCAGGGAAAATACTAAGTTTGACGGTAAAAAAAAGGCAGGTCTGTCCCTTGGTGATATTCTTGTGGTTATTGATTTGCTGGCGGCTGATGGTATTTATTATTCGGTACATATTAATTCGGTGAACGAATGTTTGCTTAAAAAAGAAGTTGAACCAAAGGAATTGCCTCTGGAAGCTAAACAGCGCCGGCAGAAGTCTGAAAAATCTATGATTATTTTTACTTCCGGAGATTTTGCAGGCGATAAGGCCAAAAGTAAAAAAAGCGGAAAGCCTAAAGGCGATTTTAAGCGTAATGACCGTAAAAAGCTTTCGGTTTATGAAGATTATGACTGATAAATAGAATTACTGATTTTCGGGGGGATTGCGAAGCCGTGGAATGGTGCCGAAGGCAGCCACTGGAGCGAGCTTTGCGAGTGAAGCGGCCGAGGGTTACCGAGCCATGAAAGGGCGTTTTGGTAAAACCAGGGACGCCCTTTCCGTAAAAACTAAGCCTGTGGTTCGGCTGGTTTTCTTGCATTAAAACGGCAGATGTGATTTCCGTTGCTGTCGTATCGGTTTACCATAAGCATTTGATACATATCAATTGTCACACCGATTCCCAGGCAGCCGAAAGTTAGCAGCCAGAGGATTCCGGTTCCAATTTTTCCTTCGTAAAATCTATGAATCCCCAGAAAACCAAAGAATGTACAGAGAAGAAGGTCTGTTTTAAGGCTTTTTTCGCTGTCGTGGTAGCCTTTGTCTTCATTACAAATACAAATAAAAGTGAAGATCATATAAGTAAGGCTCAAAATTGCAGATACGATAAACAAAAATATACCTAGCACAGGAAGAAATATTTGACTTATGGTTGTAACAAAATCAAGGATTATAGACGAGTATCCTGTAATCTTAAGTGTTGAAGCCAAAGATGGTATTTTTTTATACTCTGCAAGTCCTGCATAAGCATTAACAAAAATAATACCAACAACTGTTGAAATAATTAAACTGATTATTCTGGTGAGCATTTTTCTCTCCTTTATTTTTAGAATATTTTAATAATATCAAACAAAAGGGACAGAGTAAAACATACATTTTCCCCAGATATAAAGAAATATACTAAAAGGAATCTTTTTTTGTTCTATTTCAAACAAAAGGGACAGAGTAAACTAAAAGAAATAAACAAAAGGGACAGAGTAAACTGAATAAAACAGGAGAATAGATGAAAAACACCTTTTTAGATTATGGTTTTACCGAAGAGGAAGTAGAAAACCGGGTAAACGATACTTTTTACGAAATTACAGAAGGGATGGATCGCTTTTATTTTGACGGTCTTCGTGATACCAGCTACTTTATGGACACAGGAAACTGCGATGCCCGCACTGAAGGTATGTCTTACGGAATGATGATGGCCGTAATGATGAACAACAAGGAAATGTTTGACCGTATGTGGAAATTCTCTATGGAATTTATGTACATGAACGAAGGTTTCCTTAAAGGCTATTTTGCCTGGTCGGTAGCTCCAGATGGAAAGAAAAATTACTTTGGTCCTGCACCTGATGGAGAAGAATTCTATGCAATGGCTCTTTTTCTTGCCGGTAAAAAATGGGGTGATGGTGAAGGAATTTACGAATATTCAAAATGGGCTAAAAAAATTCTTCATACTGTTCTTCATCATAAAATGCCAATGTGGAAAATTGATGAAGCTCTGGTTTCATTTGTACCTGGCGGTTCTTTTAGTGACCCTTCTTACCATTTGATGCACTTTTATCACTACTTTGCTATGTGGGCTGATGATGTTGACCGTCCTTTCTGGAAACGCGCCGAAGAAGCCAGCCGTAAGTTCCTGGTAAAAGCCTGTCATCCAAAAACTGGTATGAATCCTGAATATGCAAATTATGATGCTACTCCAAATCCTTACGGACCTCCAGAAAATCATGGTGATTTTTACAGTGATGCTTACCGTACAGGTGCTAATATCGGTCTGGATGTTTTATGGCACGGCGAAAATGAAGATTTTTCTGTAATTGCCGATAACCTTATTAATTTCTTTGCAGATATTCCAACTGAAGATTTTAAGAAATATAAGATTGACGGAACTGTAATAAAAACTGCCAGTGGTGAAGATGAAAAAGCCCTTCACCCAATCGGATTGCTTGCAACTCTGGCGCAGACAACTTTGGCTTGCTCTCCTGCTGCCAGAAGAAATGCCGAAAAGATTGTTCGCCGCTTCTGGGAAACTCCACTGCGTACTGGTGAACGCCGCTATTACGACAACTGTCTGTACATGTTCGCTATGCTTGCTTTAAGTGGTAAATATACTTACGAAGTTTAGACCTGCGTTTATCTGTTTAATTGACGGTTAAAGAATAAAGGACTGTATCTTTATAAGGTACAGCCCTTTTTTTCTATTCCAGAAACTTATTTCGAATCTGATTGGCTTCTTCTTCCGTAAATTCCAGTTTTTGCTGCAGAAAGTTTTGAACGGAATCGTATTGTTCTTCCAGAGAATTAAGAGCCGCTTCAATGAATGATCTTCTTGCCAGATTATAAAGTCTGATTTTTCCTGCCAATTTTGGATTAAATTTCAAAATCAAAAGTGCAAGATAAATCAAATGTGCTTTTATAACTAAACCTTTGTTGGAAAGCAGATAATCATTAATGATTACTTCACGGTCAGCACCAAGGAATGAAAGCAGCATGCTGGCAAGAATACCGGTTCTGTCTTTTCCTGCCGTACAATGGAAAACCACCGAAAAATCTTTTTCTGGCAGTGTAAGTATAGTTTTTAATGCACGAATCAGATTATCCTGACTGGCACCTGTAACCATGCTGATGTATAAATCTTCCATTGGCATCATCATTTTTAAGGTTTTAAGACTACGAACTTTTTTTTCGTGACTGATACCAACTTTTCCTTCATCAAGAATTGGAATAAGAAGATATGTGATATTATCGTAAATCTCATTTGGTCGTTCTTCAGCTTCTTTTTTTGTTCTAAGATCAATTACTGTAGAAAGTCCGTATTGCATTTTAAGAAGTTCAATATCTTTTTTGTGGAGTTTTACCAGAGGTGTTCCACGAATCAGCATATTTGGTTTTACAGTGCGACCATCTTTTGTTTTAATACCGCCTAAATCGCGGAAGTTTCTTGCACCTTTCAGATGAATAATTGCCATGAATTTAATTGTAACAGAAAGTTTATTAATGTGCGAAAAATTTTTATTATTTGCGGATTATAAACAATTTACTCTGTCCCTTTTGTTTATTTTTTTGTATACAAATATATATGAAGCAGAAAACAATTATTACAATTCGTCACACACAGTCGGAACATCATATTTCTGGAATGACAGGCGGCGTTTCGTACTGGAATTTAACTGAACTTGGAAAGCAGCAAGCTTACAAAATAGGGCAGTGGCTTTCCGAAAACGAAAAACTTGATAATTTCAAAATGATTTCTTCTGATCTTCCTCGTACAGCTCAAACTGCACAGGAAATATGCAAATCAAATCCTTTAGTGCCTGCATATTCAGAAAAACTCAGAGAAATAGATCTAGGTGAAGGAAATGGTACAACGCAGGAATGGTATAAAAAGAATATTTCTCCAAAACCAGAAGTATATGATCCTACCCACCGTTCATTTCCAAGTGCCGAAAATGATGTTGAACTCTGGGCTCGTATGAAGGCTTTTTATGAAACTTTACTGAACAGTAATGAGGATAACTTTGTGCTGATTTCTCACGGTGGAGCCTTAATGTTCCTGCAGCTAGTAATGATGGGCCGAAGTCTTGCTGATGTAAATAATTCTTATTATTTTGGTTCCGCCGGCAGCGTTTCAAAATTCATTATCAGTGAAGATGGAAGCTGCCAGGTGGAATATTTGAACAAAGAAGTTATCTGATGTAGTTCTTACAGATTATGCAATGGCCGTTCCAACAGTAATATCATTTTCTACCTGAAGAATGGTAAAGTTGATGCCGTGTTTTTCTGTAAGTTCTTGTTTAAGCAGGTTTTCAACTGTTTCCTTAAAATTTGCTGTTTTCCAGAAAGTTGAACCATTGCAGGTTACGCCAGCATTTTTTGCAGAAGCTTTTATTGCGGTGGCAGTAATTACTGCTGCAGTGATTATTGCACTGCGGAGGATAATAGTTTTCAATAACAGAGAAAGAATTTCTTTATCCTGTGATTCTGCTTTTTCACAGATTAATTTAAGAACATTTTCATTGGTATCAATCTGTTTATTAAACAAATCAATTTGATAAGCAGATAAATCCGGTAGTTTTTCAAATTCTGTAGTAAATGATTTTGAGAATACTGCTTCTTTACAGGCTGCCTTAATTGCCAAATAAGCAATTTTTCCGATGTAAACGCCGGAGCACATTTTTTCCAGTAAACTGCAGCCAGGATTTGTACTTTCTTTATCCAGAGTTATATCAAAATCGCTGATTTTAAGTGGTTCGGTTTTGAACATTCCGCATTCACAAACAATAACATGTTTGCTTAACGAATCTGGCTGTTTTGCCACTGGTCCTTTTTCGATATAAGCATTATTGATTCCAGTTCCAAGAATAAATCCAATGTAAGAATCAAAATTCTGTGAGTCACTGCCAATTCCTGCAAGAAGACAGGCTACTGTATCGTTCAGAACTTTTACTTTTTTTACGGTAGTCCAGCCTTTTTTTGCCAGAGTTGCCAATAATTCTTTTCCAATGTAAGAACCTACAACTTCTTTTGCCTTTACCTGTTTTGAAAAAGCCAGAACCTGAGCGTCTCCATCCGGCAGGTTTTTCATTGCATAAGAAAAGCAGAAATGAATTTCATCGGCTTTGTCTTTCAGATAACTGATTTTGTCTTCCATGGCAATGAAAAATTCTTCTTTGGAATATTCTCTTTCCAGTGCAATCATGGAAGATTTTCGTTCTTCTGTAATATTGATTTTTCCTTCCGGCTGAAATTCAACTAAACAGCTTCTGAAATTTGTTCCGCCGGCATCAATTACAATAATTTTACCTTTTGGACGGGAGGTGCTGATTTCAAAGGGCATTACGGCCATAAGCTGTTGGCTTTTGTTCTGTTCCTGCAGTCCCAGAGTCATATCATCAAGAAGAGCATTACTTAATTCCTGAATATTAATATCTGAGAAATTATGATTTTCTAAAAAAGTTTTAAGTTTAGTTGAATTTTCCATTTATGAATCCGATTAAAAATCTTTCATTTTGCTTTCAATACTTTTGAAGTATTTTGCAGTACTAACTTTTAATTCACCGGTACAATCTTCGTCTGCAATTATGATTGCACTTTTGTGAAGCTGAAGGATAGAAACTGGCCACATTGCTGAAACACTGCCTTCTACTACCTGCTGTAAAGCTCTGCTTTTTGCGGCTCCACTCATCATAATTAAAACTTCACCGGCATCCATAATTGTTCCAATTCCTACGGTTAATGAAGTTGTAGGAACTTTTGAAATATCATTATCAAAAAATCGGGAATTTGCTTTGATTGTATCATCTGTAAGAGTTTTAAGGCGAGTTCTTGAGGTCAAAGAGGAACCTGGTTCATTAAATGCAATATGACCGTCATTTCCTGCTCCGCCGAGGAATAAATCAATTCCACCGGCAGCAACAATTGCTTCTTCGTATTTTTTACATTCACCTTCCAGATCTTCTGCACAACCGTTCAAAATGTGAATATTTTCTTTTTTAATATCAATGTGATTAAAAAAGTTTGTGTACATAAAGTAGTGATAGCTCTGTGGATCTTCATCCTTTAAGCCAACATATTCGTCCATGTTGAAAGTAATAACGTTTTTGAAAGAAATATAACCGGACTTATTCAATTCAATAAGTTTTTTGTATACTCCAAGTGGTGTGCTGCCGGTTGGTAAACCTAATACATAAGGTTTTTCTTCTGTAGGAGCGGCATCCTTAATTTTTTTTGCTATATAGTTTGCAACCCAATCAGCGCATGCTGTGTAATCATCTTTAATAATAAGCCTCATTATTTTGCCTCCAGTTTGTTTATAATTAATTTTCCTGAAATTGCTACAAGTTTGATTTTGTAGTTTTTATCCATAACAATAATGTCACTGTCTGCCAGTGGAGTTATAGTTCCTTTTTTAGCGTATTTCATGATTTTTGCAGGATTTACAGTGGCAAATCTGACTGCATTTTCCAAGGAATAACCAAAAGAAACCATGTTTTCAATTGCTTTTTTGAGAGTCAGGGCAGAACCGGCAATTACACTATCAGACTTACGATGGAAACAACCGTCCACAAATTCAACCTCTTCTCCATTTGCATAGAATGGGCCTTTCTTTTGTACAGTTGGTGTCAGAGCATCGGTAATCAAGACTATCTTATCTGCGGTTTTATCTTTTTCCAGAATTCTGAACAAATCCGGATGAACATGAACTCCGTCTGCAATAATTTCGCAGGAAACTTCAGGGTTAGAAAGAATAGCACCAACTGCTCCCGGGTTTCTGTGATGCAACTGACTCATAGCATTAAAGAAATGAGTAGAATGAAGAATTCCTACCTGGAAGCCTTCAATCATATTTCTGTACTGAGCGTTTGTATGACCACTCTGTAAAACAATTCCTTTATTGATTGCATCCAGTGCCAGTTCGCGCATGCCGGTTAATTCTGGTGCAACTGTCATATTTACAATGTGACCTTCGCTGGCTTCCCACAATTCGTTTAAAACATTTACATCAGGTTTCTGTAAACTTTCTGGTAACTGAACGCCCAATTTTTCAGGTGAAATAAAAGGACCTTCCAGATGAACTCCCATAATGTGAGCGCCTTCTTCTTTTCCCATAGCGGCAACAATTGCTTTAAGGTTGGCTTTCATGGTTTCCAGAGGGGCAGGATACATTGTTGGATTAAAGGAAGTTACACCGTAGGCTGCCAGATCTTTTGACATCTGTAAAATGCCTTCGGTAGTACAGTTATCGGTGCCGTGACCTTTAAAACCGTGAATATGAGTATCAATTAATCCGGGAAGAATATAGTTTCCTTTAACATCAATGATTTTTGTTTCTGGAGGAAGCTGCTTCTTCTGGAATCGTTCTTCAGAAAAAACATCAATAATTTTATTGTCATCAAAGAGAACTGCAGACAAAGAATCTGATAAATAGAGACCGTTATGTAGTTTTCCGTTATGCAGACAAATCATTTTATTCTCCTTACGAATGAATATAGCCTAATTTACTAAGCTTCTGTTTATGACCTTCCAGATTGTTTTTGAAGCTTTCCCAATCTTTGTATTCAGGTTCCAGCCACATACATTCAGCAAGGGAACATAAACGAGGAAGCATTAAATATTCAGCAATTCGTGAATATGGAACTTCTTCTGTAAATAAAGTAGCTTCTCCGCCCATTACAAATTCAGAGCTTTTTTTACTCATGCTTTCTGTTACAGGGCTGAACTTATAAGTATCTTCCAGAGTAAGTACAGCTAGACGGCCAGGTTCTTCTACAGTTGCTTCTGTTTTGTGATCAAGATAGCAGTAAAGTCCAGGGCTCATAATTACTTTGTGATTAAGTGCACTGGCTTTTTCCCCGCCTTCAACTCCTCTCCAGCTCTGAACAACAACTTTTTCGCTTAATGGAATTGTATCTGTGTTATCAAGAACCTCATCCCATCCAATTGGAGTTTTGCCTAATTCAATAAGCAGGTCTGTGATTTTCTGTGTTCCCCATGACTGAAGTTCACTTTCGTTTCTAAGTTTTAAGTCTGTAATGCGTTTCTGGCAGGCAGGACATTTTTTCCAGTTTGTTGTAGGACATTCGTCTCCGCCAATATGAATATATTCGCTGGTGAAAAGCTTTGTCACTTTTGTAAGAATTGTTTTATACAAATCAAAAACTTTATCGTTTCCAAGACATAAAACATCATCAAAAATACCAAAACGGGTTTCTACAGAGTATGGACCTTTTGTACAACCGTATTCAGGATATGCGGCCAGTAAAGCAGAAGAATGACCAGGGAATTCAATTTCAGGAATAATTTCTACATTGAATTTTTTTGCATAATCAACAACTTCCGTAATTTCTTCATCGGTATAGTAGTAACGGTCAAATTTAACGCCGTCATAATCACCAACCTTTGATGGTGGATTTGTATTTGCCTTACGCACAGAACCAATTTCTGTTAACAGAGGGTATTCATCAATGTAAATTCTCCAGCCCTGATCATCAGTAAGATGCCAGTGAAATTTATTCATTTTGTGGAAAGCACACAAAAGAATTACTTTTTTGATAAAAGCAGTGGAATAGAAAGTACGGCTGGTATCAAGCATAAAACCACGCCATTCATAAAGAGGCTTATCATAAATCTTACAGCCTTCAACTCTATTTCCGTTCATTAATAACTGAACTAAAGATACAAGCCCGTAGAATAATCCGCTTTGAGTTTTAGCAGCAATTACCGCACCAGAAGCAGTTATTTCCAGAAAATGAGAATCCATTTTCTGAAGGTCTTTTGTTTCATAAGTGTCAGAGAGAATTGTTTTTACAGATGGATTAGAACCAGTGTTCTTTTCTGCACAGAAGGTAATACCATAAGGTTTAATCAATTCGCTGGCACTGTTTACAAAAGCTTTTTCAATATCTCCGTAAACTACAATATTGTTTGTAAACTCACAGCAGCAATCCTGCTTGAGATAACTAAATGGATAAGGTACTAAATTAATATTTCTATTCATGGTTAACATAATAAGACATCAATTTGTATTTGTCCACCCGTTTAACAATCAAATGTATTTTTAACTGTTATTTTTGCTTAACACGGGTTAAAAACTCTGTTATACTTTGTTTTATTGTACAGTGGTTGATTTAATATCATTATTATCACTAAAGGCGTAAAAAAAATGCATGTAAATAACGATTTTCAGAAAAACTCAAACATTTCTCACATTCTTGATACTCTCTGGCATAATAACCGCCGTAAAATTGGCATGAGCCGAATTGATATTTCTAAATCACTGGATTTGTATCGTTCTACGGTAAGTAATGTAATTCAGACCTTACTGGATAATAAATTGATTCTGGAAGGTCCCGCAGAATGTGCCGCAGATAAAAGCGGTCGTAAACCAATTAATCTTACAATTAATCCTGAGTTTGGCTGTATTATTGGAATTGAGCTCCAGATTGATTCATATAACATTTGTATCTGTAATTTTGACGGGACAATTCTTTTTACTAAAAAGGGGATTACTCCGGTAAATACAGATTGTTCGCCAGAAGAAAATTTTACCCGTATTCTTAAGGAAATTATCGATGAAGCCTATTCTGAAGTAAAAAAACTGAATATTCCGTTATTGAGTGTTTGCGCGGGGATTCCTGGAATTATTGATACAGACAAGGGAATCATTGTTTCGTCTGAACCATTTGGACTTAATGCGTTTCCATATCCTACAGAGCTTGTAAAAGAATACGGTGTTCCATTGCTTTTTGAAAACGATGCAAAATGCTGTTCCTGGTATATAAAATCTGAAACTGCAGAAGAGCCGGAGCAGGATTATCTTTGTGTACTTACAAAAAATCATAACACACAGGGAATTAGTGTAGGTATTTCTCTTACTCTTAATGGCCGGGTAATTAACGGGCATAATCATGCGGTAGGGGAATATATTTCAAATTCCTGGTTGCCTTCAAAAAACAGTCAGACAGGGCTTGCACAGGCAGTTTTAAGCACTGTAAATACAATTGATGATTCTTACAGAGAGTGGGTAAAAGATTTGTTCAGTACAATTACAACTTTTATTCCTTTACTGGAGCCACAGACAGTTTATTTATTTGGCCAGAATGAAGACCGTCATGAAATAATTTGCGATGTTATTGAAAAAGAAGTTGGTCAGTTTAAGGCCATTATGGAACGCTGTGGTTCAAAACTCAGCATTATGCAGAATCAGGATTCACTTATTGCAAATGGTGCCGCTTTAATGTTTGTTCAAAAATTATTTGAAATACCTGCTTTAGGAACAGACAGTGTTTCTCACATAACCTGGGATCAGGTTTTTGAAATTCAAAAAGCAAACAAAAGGGACAGAGTAAATTGTCTAAAAATCGTTAAATTGTAATTTACTCTTATTCATCAAATTCAAAACCATTACAAATTATACGATCTGTAATTATTAATGTTTTCTCTGTATCCGGATTCTTGACAGAATATTTTGCAACTGCGGTTTCATAGCCAAGAGCAGATAAATCCAGATTCTTACAGTCTTCTGAAGAATTTAATGAGGCATAAATTACTTCCAGTTCATCAAGATCACCATGAATAATTGTAAGTCTTACAATTTTTGTTTCTGGTTCTGTTAAAATTATATGCAACTGCGGTTTCTGTTCTGCAAATTTAACTGTCCAGTTTCCAAATGTTTTATTTCTAGCAGCGGATTCTGCAAAAAGAAGTGAAGAGAATAACAATGAAATTATTAAAATAAGTCTTTTTAGCAATGTTACATCCTTTTCTAAATATTATATCACAATAATTAAATACACAAAAAAAAGCCTTACAGTTTCCTGTAAGGCTTAAAACGCAAGTTCGTACTGAAATTATTTCAGTTAGTTTTACTCTTTAATAGCACCGCCGGCAACACCTTCTGCAAGCTGTTTCTGGAATGCAAAGTAAACTGCAAGAACAGGAACTGTAGCAATAATCAATGCTGCAATCTGCCATCCAAGCTGTAAACCAGTTCTAGAAGAGAATGAGAAGATTCCTACTGGCAATGATTTAGTTGCTTCTTTTGAAGCCATAACTAATACAAGGAGGAATTCGTTCCAGATTCCAAGACCTGTCATAATTGCAATTGTAACAATTACAGGAGTTGTCATTGGAACAACAATACTGATGAAGGTTCTGAATGGAGAAGCACCATCAATATAAGCTGATTCAACCAAACTGTATGGCAAACCTCTAATGTAAGTAGAAGAAAGCATTACAGACATTGGCAAACCGAATGCAGTGTAAACAAGGATAATACCAACATGAGTATTAGTAAGACCAAGTTTTGTAAGCATAAGGAACAATGGAACCAGCAGCTGGTTTACGTCCAGCAAGTATCCAAGTCCAATCAATGCAGCAATAATTGCAGACATTTTCTTGTATTTGAATTTTGTAAGACCATAACCAAGCATTAAACCGAGTAATACAACAAGGAAAGTAGAAATAACAGTATAAAGAATACTGTTTACAAACTTCATACCAAGTTCACCACGAGACCATGCAGAAGTATAGTTCCACCAGATTGTTTCCCAGTTAATTTTAGCCTGCATACTGCGAGGTAAGTCAGAACATTTAATCTGAACACCATTACCAGGCTGAATTGTTTTTAATAATCTTCCGTCCGATGTTTTCCAGTCATCAGGAATCTTGTCGCGAAGAATGAAGTGAACTTTAATTCTCTTGTGAGCACCAATGTTTGGTGATTCAAGAATAATAATGTTTTCATTGATTGCTTTCTTGTTTTTTGTATCACCTTTTCCAAGTTTGTTTACAATATCAAGTTTTTCAAGCATTCCTTTTGGATACATGATGTTTGTCTGTGGTTCAACAACATCAAGATTTTTTGAAGTAGCAACGAATAATTCTTTTGGCCAAGAGTAAATATCTTTAGTCAATTCTTCGTTTGTTTTGAATGAAGAATATGCCATCCAGAACAAAGGAGCAATTGTAATCAAAGTCCACATGATAAAGATAAAATATGAAAGAATCTTTGCAATAATTGGACCTGCTTTATTAATCTTATATGGCTTTGGAGCTGTTGTTACAGGAGTAGTTTCTGGTGTATCGGCTGTAATAGGGTTTGTAATATTTTCCATAATTAATAATCCTCATCTGTACCAAGTTTCTTTCCAACCCATTTACTGAACAAAATCAAAATAATACTGATTACAACGATAATGTTAGCAATGGCCGCACCATAAGCAAAACGCATAGGATCTTTAGCATTGTTGAATGCAATTCTATACATGTAGATTGGCAATACTTCAGAGTTAATTCTCTGTTTACCTTCTGATGCCAAAGCAAAGATCAATCCGAAGCCTTTCAACGAACCGGCAATAGCAAGGATTGCTGAAGTAAGGATTGATGGAGCCAGCAATGGAACAGTAATCTTGAAGAAAATCTGAACTTCAGAAGCACCGTCAATTTTAGCTGCTTCGAACATACTGTCATTAATTTTCTGTAAGTTTGCAAGGAAGATAATCATGTAGAAACCTGTATACATCCAGATCAGCGCAATACCAATTGGAATCATACATTTGTTAGGATCCATCATCATACTGAACTGTACGCTAGGATCTCCAGAAATCTTCTGCATAATTTTAGAAACAGGACCGTCTACCATGAACAACATTCGCCACATGATACCAATAACGATTGTTGAAAGGAACTGTGGAAGGAATACCATTGACTGGAAGAAGCTGGCAAATTTAACCTGCTTTCTGTAAAGAATAAATGCAAGTACGAATCCGATTGGAATCTGACCAAATACGGAAACAACAACAACAATCATGTTGTTTTTAAATGCATGCCAGAATTCAGGAATGTTGTTGGAAGAATCAACAAGACCTGCATTCATAGTTAATACTTTTATATAGTTTGAAAGTCCCACCAGACGAGATGGTTCTGTAGAATTCGGATTATAATTTGATAAACTTAAATATAATGAATAACAAATAGGGTAAGCAATAATGAATAAATAGATTATCAACCCAGGAAGAACAAAGCTTGTCCAGGTTGCTAAATCTCTTGCATCAGCTTTTTTCATTTTCAGGGAAAAGTTTTTCACTGGTTTTTTCCTCTTTAATAAAAATTAAAAAAAGGGGTATTTCTATAAACTAATCTATAAAAATACCCCTACCGACTAACAAATTAGATTGTCAGTTATTATAAATTACTGTGCATCAAATGCTTTCTGTACATTTGCAGCAAGTGTAGCAGCATCGATCTTTCCAGATACGATATCCTGCATACCAGCATTCAATGTATCGTTAGCAATACCTGTGAGGTATGAGTCGATTACATAGCATGATGGGTAAGCACCAAGTTTAGCTTTTTCAGCGATACATGGATCCATTCCTTCTGGGAGAACGAAATCTTTGATGATTGGAGCAGAGATACCACCATCGCGGAGTCTCTGAACTGTTTCATCATAAGAGTAGAAGTAAGCGAGGAATTTCTTAGCTGCATCAAGAGTAGCTGCATCAGAAGCACCTTTCTTTGTGATACCATAACCAACCTGCCAAGCACCAGCCAATGAACCAGCACAAGCTTTTTCACCTGGAACTT
>JAKSTK010000001.1 GCA_024402615.1 Treponema sp. | reverse complement strand
CAGTGACCACCCGCCGCTGTCGGATCACCGCAGATCTGACACCTGTTCTTAGAGCATTTAAAGATGGTGAATATTCAAAAAAGTCAATTTCATCCAGTGCGTAACCATCAGAAGCTTTTTTAGGATTTGTAGGAATCGCTCCAGCCTCAAAATCAGTATTATAATTCAAAACCCAGAAAGTAAACTGTCCCGGATGATTGTTTCCTTCCGGCCCCATAAACTTGATTTCAAAAATTCCTTTATTAAACTCATAAATCGGTATTGAATTAATACCTTTTGGATCCCAAACTGAAGTCATAATACTTGGACCGGCATTAGCCCAATCACCTGTTTCACATGCCTGTCTTTTTATCATTGGGAATTCTGCCACACCGTCATGGATTTTAAAATCACGGATACTTCGATGCTCTAAACCGTTGTTTGTATTTACGTAAGTCCACCAGTCTTCGGTCCACCACTTATTCATATCCATGGCCTGTTCATACATACCATTTTTTAAAGGATTCAGTTTGGAAAAATCTTTGACAAAATCATCATAAAAAACAAGTTTGTATGGAACACCGTTGTAAGTGATTTTCTCATCTGGAATTGCTTCAGGCTGATACTTTGGATATTCCAGTTCTGGTCTTACAGTTCCTAAATCTTTCCATAATCCTACATCAGCCGAATTATCAATTAAGAATTTTTCTACAGAATTTTTTATTATACGATTGGCAGTACATTCAAAAATCACTTTTATTTCATCACCAATGTCAAAAGATTCTGCATAATTTTGTGGCATGCAATAAAATAAAACCTGATAATTTGATTCCTGAACGCCCCTGTCATTTATCCAGATGTTATAGTCAATTTTTGAATTAAAATCATTCTGCTCCCAAAGGATGGCATCATTTTTGTAAACTTTAAATGCGTTTACCTTAAGATTTGTAACACTGTTTTCCTGAGGCGGCAGTTTAAGTACAAAAGCAAGATTGTCATAGTTGTTGCCAGATGGAAGAGCTGTAAGTTCAAAACAGCAGCCCAAACTGTAAGGATATTCATTTTCATCGGGCAAAGAAGAATGCGAACAGGAAGCAAACCCTGTCATACACAAAAATAAGATACCACACACCAAATGAACAAATATTTTATTATAAGTCTTCATAAAAATCCTAAGCTGATTGCTTTTAATTATAATATAACAAAAACTTATTTAAAGTAAAAAAAGGGATTGCAAAGGCTGAAAAAAACTTTTCAATTGTGATATTCTAAAGCGACATCTCAGTTAAGTCAGGTTTTTATGTTGTCTATTTTTTCTCTTGTTTTTACGGATCCAAATTTTCTCTCTGCCTTTACTCAAACAATTATTATTATTGCGCTTGGGTTCTTTTTTATGCGGAAAGGAATTATTGATGTTTCGGCAAAGAAAACTCTTACAACTTTGATCTGGAAACTGGCAGTGCCATGCTTTGCTTTTAATGCATTTATGCAGGATTTTGAATACAACAGTTTTAAATCCAGCCTTACAGAATTTCTTCTGGCAATTGTTTTTTATATTGTTCTTATTGTTGCTGGTAAACTGCTTTTTATAAAAAAAGGAAAAGATTTTTCTACTGTCAGTGGTTTCATGATGACTATTGGTCAGACAACTTTGTTCAGTATGCCTATTCTGCAGTCTGTATATGAACATTCTGCACAGGAAGTAATGCTTTATATAAGTACTATCAGGATTGTATTTAGAATTTTTGTTTATATTGTTGCTTATACTGTTATTAGTTGTGAAAAAATCACTTTTAAGTCTTTAGGGCCTCAACTGAAAAAAGTATTTTTGACTCCTGTAATGATTGGTATGCTGCTGGGAATTCTGGTTTTCCTTTTGCAAAATAAAATACCAGTTCTCCGGGTTGATAAAACTCTTCCTGTTCTTTACGTAACAGTAAAAGCTCTGGCGGCAATGGTTGGTCCTCTTTGTATGCTGTTGATTGGTATGAGTGTAGGGGAAGCAAAACTTTCTGAGTGTTTGAAGGATGGTTATGCCTGGCTTCTGGCAGTTTTGCGAAATTTTCTTGCACCGGTAATTGTATTGTTCTTATGTTTTATATTGCACAAAACAGGGATTTATCACTTTACAGAGTATTCTTTAATGGCAATTGTAATTGGTTTTAGTGCTCCAATCAGTGTAACTTTAAGTATTGCATGTATGGAATATCAGAAAGAAGAAATTCTGGCCAGCAGAAGTTGTGTTATTTCAACACTTATGACTCTTATTTCTTTCCCATTAAGTTTTGTTATGGTTCATTTTGTTTTGCAGTTTATGTAGTTTTTATAATGTCCGTTAAATAAAAAAGCCTGATTTCCATTTCTGGAATTCAGGCTTTTTATTCATCTGATATTCAGACTAGAACAATTTTTTCATAACAATTGTTACGTTGTATGTTTCGTCTGTCCAGTCACGGTCAATATCAAGTGTAAGATCTGTTGTGAGTGAAAGTCCTTTTACGAACATATAAGAACGCTGTGTTTCATCACAACGGAATGTGATTGTTACATTTGTTCCAGCTGTAGAAATCTTGAAATCTTTGATGTTTGAATCATCGAATGTGTAGATAACTTCAGATCCAACAGAAAGTGTAATTGTACCATCTGCTGTGAATGTGTAGTCAGCATTGTAGTTTTCGTCTGTCCAAGTTCCCTGGATAGCAGACAAGTCCATAGCGAAAGCGCTTGTGAGTGCAATAAATGCAACTGCTAAAATAGCAAAAATCTTTTTCATTTCTAACTCCTTTATGAAAAACTGAATTTATTTTACTTTATAAAAACTTACTTGTCTACTTTTTTTCAGTCAGACTGTAAAGTTCTATATCAGCATCCTGAAAGTTAGAAAAACACAGATATTTTCCGTTATTTGAAACATCAAGTCCTGTAGGCTGGTTTCCGCCTTCAATTTCCTGAAGAATAGAAAAATCTGTTGTATCAAGGATGGTTATTTTTCCGTTTTTAGGACTGCGCTTTGTATAATCTTCCGGATTATTTGGACCTCTGGAAGAAACAAAAAGATATCGGTCCTGATATAAATCTACGGTGTTTGGATTATTGAAAACCTTAGCCTGTTTTGTGATTTTAAATTCCGCCAGATCCACTTCATAAACCGAACGATAATACATATCTGAAATGTAAGCTTTCGTTTCTGCTGCATTTACTACAACATGGCGCATTGCACTGTTTTTTATGGCGATTGTATTTAATTTTTTTCCGGTATCAACTTCAAATTTTTCGATTTTGCCGCCTTCGTATCCTAAAGAAAGAATTTCTTCTCCATCTTTTAAAAACCATAAACCGCGGGGAGCTGCGGCAGTAGGAATTTTTCTGAGAACTTTTCCTGTAGCATAATCAATAATTGAAATATCGTTGGATACCCAGTTAGAAACAGCAATAATCTGCTTTTTTGAATTCCATACCATGAATTTTGACCAGTTTCCTTCTGTAGAAATAGACCGTTTAAATTCAAATCCGGGATAAGAATATTCGTAAATTGTGGCAGTGGTCATTTGAGAAACAAAAAAGGAATTTTTTTCCGGAATAAAAAGACCTTCTGCAAAACCAAGTTTTTTTGCGGAAGGGGGATTTATTCGTTTAAGAAGTTTTTTGTTTTCTACATCAAAAATGTCAAAACCATCTTCATCAAGAAGCGGCATAACTACATATTTATCATCAGGAGAAAATAAAACCTGTTTTGGTTGTTTACCGCAACCAAAAGTGCCAGTTTTTGTAAGAACAGGCTGAGATGCGACGGTTAAACAGACAAAAAAATACAAAAGGGACAGAGTAAAATGGATTTTCTTTATTTTCATAAATCCTCCGTTTATGTGAGGTTATTTTTTTGCAATTAAAACCATGATTCTGGAATTCTGGTCGTAGGGAGAATGATCAAAATCGCTGCAAACTTCTACAGTTTTAAAACCAAGCTTAAGAAGTTCATTTTTAAGATCTACAGCAGTATATAACCGTTGAATAAATTCATGTTCAATTCTTGTACCGTCTTTCCCCAGCAAAATCCACTTTGAGCGGAGTCCTTCCCAGGCACCAACTGGTTCAAATTCTGTAAGTACTGTCCAGCCGGCCCGTTCAAACCATTCACCTTCCGTAAAATTTATAATGGCAGTTTCCCGGCTTACACATTCCAGAATAAAGGTTCCGCCTTCTTTTACGGGAGCTGTCATGTTTTTGAGGATTTCCATATCTTCTTCAACGGTGTCACAGTAACCAAAAGAAGTGTAAAGATTTATAGAACAGTCGTATTTCTTTGGAGTAGTGAAGGTTCGTAAATCGGCTTTAATAAGCTCCAGTTCAACACCTTCATCTTCTGCTGATTGTTTTGCACAGTCCAGTTCGTTCTGGATTATATCAATTCCGGTAACCTGCATGCCGGCAGCAGCTAATTCAACGGAAATTCTGCCAACTCCGCAGCCGCAGTCTAAAACTGTACTGCCAGGTTTTAAATCTGCTAATTCAATTACAAAATCTGCAACTGCAGGGGCTTCCTTCCAGTGAGCATCATCAAAAATAATAGGACCATAATTTGTCCAGAAGTCTTCAGATTCAAACCATTCTTTTTTATTTTCTGTTGATGCCATATTTTGCCTGCGATTTATTTTATTTCTTCAAGTTTTGAAAGACTTTTCTGTGCTGCCTGTTCATATCCAATAGAATGGAAAATGTCGGCACTGTGTTTAAGGGAATAAATTGCTTCTTCTTTTTGAGCTGCTGTACAGTTGCCTTTTAAGAGAATCAAACCTTTTGCGTAATAATCAGTTCCAAGGGCAGTGGAGTTTTCTGCACTGCGGTCATAGAAAATTGCCTGTTCAATAGCAGAATAAGCATCTGCTTTTTTATCATTCAGAGAATAAACCTGAGCGAGTTTGTACCAGGTAATTCCAATTTCTGAAAGATAGCGGTTTTTTATGTAGATTTCTGCCGCTTCTTTGAAGGATTTTTCTGCTGAAGAGAAATCTTTTACTTTGCGGTATACATCTCCTGCAACACTTTTGAACTGGGCTTCGTTGTAAGCATCACCTTTTACTTTTGGTGCGTTCTTTTCAAGAACTGAAATTAATTCATTTACGGAAGTTTTATCTTCTGGATCTTCTGTGCAAATTCTAACTTTATATAATGAAACAAGAGCCTTGTATTTTTCTTTATTTGAAGAATAATCAGCAAAAGAATCTGCCATATCTGCATATTCTCTTGCTTTATCCAGATAAGGTGGATTGTCGGAAAGATACAAACTTACTTTTGCAAGGCAGATTGAAGTAAGCTTGTCTGAATTATCAACAGACATAGCATATTTGAATGCAGAATCCAGAGCAACGGCTGCTTTATCGTAACTGCCGGTAAGAATGTAACTGTTGGCTGCTTCTAACTGAGCGGCGGCAGATTCCTGTGTAGAGGTAATGGACATTGCACGTTTTGGTGCAGAAGAGCAGGAGAAAAATAATCCTGCACAAATAAGAGCTGATAAAACTGTAGAAATCTTTTTCATTAGAAATCTTCCTCTCTCAATTTAGGTGTAGCAGTTTCTTTTTCTAATCTGTCTGGAACACCATTTTTAATCAATGGATTATTTTTAAGGCCAGTCATAACATCCTGAACCTGTTTAAGCAGAGTTTCTACCTGTACAAGAAGATTTCCGACCTGTGGCATAACATCTTCATCAACCGAAGAAGAAAGACTGTCCACTGTGCCGGTAAGACTGGACATAAGATTTGCAATCTGTCCTTTGTTTTCTTCTGTTTCCAGAAGTCTTGGAACTAATCCCTGAGTATCGGCAGTTAAATCATCAATATTTTTAAGAATATCATTAATATTTGTAAGCAGCTGCTCAATCTGGGAATTCTTTCCTGCTGTAAGATCATTAACATTAAGAAGAATCTGATCGACATCCTTAATAAGTTTTGCAATATCGTTGTCTGGGTTTCCGCTGAGAATATCTCCCACAAGGCGGAGAATAAGGTCAACTTCTCCCAGCATTGTAGTAATGGAATCGGAAGAAGCACCGGCATTAACTTTTTTGGCTTTAATAAGCTGCTGGCCTTCCGCACTGGATTTTTCTGGAATAAATGATTCATCTTCCATAATGTAATCTCCATTTCCAGGGTAAAAAATCATGGAAGAACCCAAGCCAATAGGACTTACAGAAAGTTCAATAATTGAACTTCCTTTTACGCGGTCAATGTAATCATCAAGAATAAAAAATTTAACTTCTACAAGATCGTTGTCATCAAGAGTGATAGATTTTACTTTTCCAATGCCAAAACCTTTGTACTGAATGGACATACCTTCAGAAACGCCAGAGCCAGATTTTACAATAGTATAAAACTGATGTTTTTTTACAAACCAGTTTTGTTTAGAGCCAATGAGGAAAACAAGGAAGATTAAAACTGCAAGAGCCAGAGCACTAAGAACTCCAACAACCTGATCTGCATACTTGATTTTAAATTTCATAACTTTCCTCCGTGTAATCTTCATCTTTTGTAAGATGCTTTTTTATCATACCCTGATCAAAAAAATATTTATCGCCGTTAAATCTTTTAATAAAGTCTTTATCATGACTTACATAAATAAGTGTTCGTCCTTGTGCAAGGAATTTCTTAATTATGGAATTAAACAGTCTGATAGTTTTTATATCAATAGATTCTGTAGGTTCATCTAAAAATAAGACCTCAGGATCATGAATTAATGCTCTGGCAAAACCGATTCTTTTTTGTTCACCAATAGACAGAGAAGCTGGTCTTAAAGTGCCAGGTTTTTCATAGCCTACAAGAGACATCATTTCTGCAATTTTTTCAGCCCGTTCTTTTGCACTCATCTGAGGATAATGTACTTGTAATGGTAATTCCAGATTATGAAAAATATCCTGATTTGCCCATAATGCTGAATCCTGAAACATGAAGGCAGATTTTTTTCTCATAAACAGAGTTTCTCGGCTGCTCATTTTGTGAATATCTTTTCCGGCAAATAAAATCTCTCCGGAAGATGGAATTAAAAGCCCCGCAAGTACTTTTAAGGCGGTTGATTTACCTCCGCCCGGTTTTCCTAAAAATGCGGTGATTGTTCCTTCTTCTATAGAAAGATTAATATTGTTTAATACAGGATGTTCTCCTGTAGGATCAGCATCATTTGGATAAATAATGTTTCTCATTTCCAGTAAAGCCATTTCACACCACCTATAACAAATAAGAAAGGACAGTTATGAAAATATCTGCCAGAAAAATAAGAACGAAAGAATTACTTACTGCCCGTAAACCGGCAATAGGAATCTCTGTAGAAGCTCTTCCTGCACTAAAACCATATAAGGTTGCAGAAGTAGAAATAAGCATTCCAAAAACCAGACTTTTAATAATGGAAATAACCATTGCTCTTACAGTCAGGGCTGTAAACAGAGCGTTGAAATAATCTGTAATGCTCATAGTTGAAATAAACTGAATGATTACAGAAGGTGCAATTAATCCAAAAATAGAAAAATAGATATTCAAAAAGAAAACGGAAAGGGTTACGCCAATAAAACGAGGTGCGGCCAGGTGGCGTATAGGATCAACCCCGGAAGCAATATATGCTTCAATTTCATGATTTACAACCATACTGCTTATTTCTGTAGCAATGGCTGTGGCAGAGCGGGCCGTAACAATAAACGCAATCAGAAGAGGACCTAATTCTCTGGTAATTAAAAGTACCATAAGAGTGTAGGTCAATTGTCCCTGACCTAAAGCTCCTAAAACTTTTGTTCCCAATAAAAGAACTGCAGTTCCAATTCCTGCTGCAAGAATGGCACAAATGGAAAGAGCATCAACATAAGTAAAAAGTAACTGCATTGTAAGAATTTTACGGGCTGCTTTCTGTTTAAAAAAGACAAAAGACGCCATAACCAGTTTGCCAAAATATCCGCAGATATAGCCGAAGCTGGCGAATTTTAATCGTAATGTGCGACCCAATTTTTCTATCATAACTTTATGCTCTTTAAAAACAATTATACATTATTATCGGTAGAAACCGGCAAAAACTTTTGGAAAATCTCAAATTAGGCGTATTTTGTAATTGTAATAAAAATATTATAATGGCTTTATGATAAGAAGAAATCAGGTAGAATTACTGGCACCTGCGGGAGATGAAGAATGCTTTAAGGCTGCAATTGCCGCTGGTGCAGACGCAGTTTATTTTGGTCTTGAGCAGTTTAGTGCCAGAACCAGAGCAAAAAATCTTACCGTTGAACAGGCAAGTTATCTGATTCCTCTTGCACATAAACATAACTGCAGAGCTTATCTTACTCTTAATACTTTAATTACTGACAGTGAAATACCTGCAGCAATTTCTCTTGTAGATAAAGCGGTTGACTGTGGTATTGATGCAATTATTGTTCAGGATCTGGGAGTGCTTAAGGCTATTCGCACCTGTTATCCAGAACTGGAAATTCACGCTTCAACCCAGATGACTACCCACAACCTTTCTCAATGTAAATTTCTTTCTGAACTGGGAGTTTCACAGGTAAACTTAAGCCGGGAATTATCACTTTCAGAAATTAAAAATATTACCGAGTATCTTCATTCACAAAATATTGTTCCAGAAATTTTTGTACAGGGTGCTTTTTGTATTTCTTATTCGGGTCAGTGCTATCTTTCGGGGCATTTATATAATCAGGCTGGAAACAGAGGGGATTGTGTTCAGCCTTGCCGCCGTAACTGGTGTCTTCAGCAGGATGCTTCTAATGCCAGAGACTATAAAGCTTTGTTTCACCTTAAGGATAATTCTGCGTTTCCTCTGGCAGATAAGCTTATACGGGAAAATGTTCCTGTAAGCTTAAAGATTGAAGGCAGAATTAAGAATGCAGAATATGTATGGGCAGTAACCAGTGCCTGGAGAGAACAGATAGATTTGATTCTTGCAGAAAAAGCCATTATGAAAAATTCTCCAAAACTGACTGGAGCGATTAATCGTGATTATACCTCTGGCTATCTGGAAGGAAATATTAATGCGCAGATGTTTTCCAGCGGAACAAAAGACATTTCGCAGATTAAAGCGGGAACTGTAAAAAATTATATTGCTGATTCCAGAACACTTGTTCTTCATTCTGATGAGGTAAACTTGTCAAAGGGGGACAGACTTACAATTAAAAATTCTTCTGATCAGTTTATTTGTACTGCAACAGTTACTGGAAAATCAAATACCGGTTATACAATTCAGATTACAAATAAGCTTTCTAAAAAGATTTTGAACGGGCAGATAGTATATAAGTCTTCTTCTGTGATTACACCAGAAGAACTTTCAAAGATAATTAATCAGTTTGGTGTGGAAGCAAAGGCTTGTTGTGGCAAAGATACTGAAAAAATTTATGATGCAGATATTTTTGTAAGGGCAGAGGAAACCAAACCTATTAAAATTACCTACAGTAGCGAAGGTTATAGCGTTACTGTTGAATCTGACCAGCCTTTGGAAAAAGCACAGAAGGCGGGTTTAACTGCAGAAACTTTACAGCAAAAGCTTTCTAAACTGGGAGGAACCTGTTTTACTGCAGCTTCCTTTACAGTAGAAAAACTTGATTCGAATCTGTTTATTTCTCTTGGAGAGTTAAATAACCTCCGCCGTAAAGCTGTAGAATTGCTGACTAAAAAAATTGAAGAAAATACAGCTGCAGAACCTCAGGAAAAAAAGAAAAATTATGTACTGAAAAAGTCAGAAGGAGCTGAAAAAACAGTTTCTGCTGTTGATGCTTATTTAATAGATAATTTAAAAGCATTGGAACAGTTGCTGCTTGAAAAATCTGTTGAGAAAAAATTCTTTAAGATTATTTATGAACTGCCTTCTGCAATTAATGTTGTTTCTGATGAACTGTTTGATTTACTTAATAAAAACAGTGATGTAGTTTTATATTTTAATAGTATTCTTCTGGATAAGGATTTAGAAAATACTCTGGAATTTCTGAAGAGGTTTGACAGTCTGTCAGAAAGAGAAATTCTTTGTGAAAATACTGGTCTTGCTTACGAATTAAAAAAACTGGACTGTAAAATAATTCTTGGTTCAAACTGTAATATTTATAACAGCTGGAATATTGAGGAATACAATGAAAATTTAAAACTTTCTGGAATGATTCCTTCTTTGGAATTGGAAAGTTCTGTAGTAGAAAAATTACAGTTTCCGGAAAATATTCAAATCTGGTATCCAAAAAAACAGTTCAAGCTTTTGATGCAAAGCCGCCAGTGTCTTGTGAGAAACGGTTCTGGTTGTGCAAAAGGAAAAGTGGACAGAAATTGTGTTGAGTCCTGCAGTAAAATGCTTTTGCTTAAGGGAAATCAGGGGGAAGAAATTCTTGCTGTAAAACGGCCAGGCTTTTATTCTGCTCTTTATACTTCAGAAAAACAAAACACTCCGGTTAATTCAGTTTTTCTGAAGACCAGAGTGTCTGTATGGATTATTGATAAACGGTTTTAGTTTTTAAGCCCGTTCTGCTAATTCTTCCCAGCGGGGATATTTTTCTTCCAGTGCGGCAGTAATTTCGTTGTAGCGCTGTGAGGCTTTTTGAACTACTGCAAAATCTGAAGAACTCATAAGTGGTTCCAGTTCTTTTTGCTCTGCTTCCAGTGCTGGAATTTCTGCATCCAGAGTTTCAAATTCTTTTTGTTCTTTGAACGATAATTTCTGTTTTTTAGGAGCAGGGGAGCCGGCGTTGCGGGCGGCGTCTGAGCCCGCAGTGAGGGTAGGCGAAGACTGTTTTGCAGGCTGAGTCGAGGGAGAGACTTCTCCCTCCTTTTTTGCAAGTTTTTCTTCTTCTGCTTTAAGTTCAATATATTCGCTGCATTTTCCTACAAAGCCGGAAATATTACCGTCCTCTTCCAGAATAAAAAGAGAATCTACGGTTTTATCCATAAAATAACGGTCGTGACTTACAAGAAGCAGACAGCCTTCGTAATTCATAAGGAACTGCTCCAGAATATTCATGGTAAAAATATCAAAGTCGTTGGTTGGTTCGTCTAAAACAAGGAAATTTGGATTCTGCAGTAAAAGACGCACAAGGAAAAGTCTTTTGCGTTCTCCTCCAGACAAAGTGCTTACCGGTGAGTGCTGAATTTTTCCTTCAAAACCGAATTCTTCAAGAAACTTTTCGGGGCGGATTACGGTTCCGTCTTTTTTTGTAATATTTTCTGCAGTTTCTTTTATGTATTCCAGAACTGTCTGATTTACATTTTTGAAGGTTGGATTCTGATTGTAGTAAGCAAAGGTTGTATTTACTCCCAATTCCAGACTTCCAGTGTCTGGTTCAAGATTGCCTGTAACAATATTCAGGAAAGTTGATTTTCCAGAGCCGTTATTGCCAAAGATTCCGATTTTCTGTCCTTTTGTAAATTTATAACTGAAATTTTTGATTACAGGATGTTCACCTGCTCCTTCTGTTTTTGCTTCGTATTCACCTTTCTGATAATTTTTACTGATATTGTGAAGTTCCAGAACTTTGCCGCCTAATCGTTTACCTTTTACTTCAAAGGTAAAGCCTTTGTCTGCCTGAAATTTTTCTCGATTTATAAGCTGTTCATCCCGCTGAATACGGGCTTTAATTTTTGTTCCACGGGCACAAGGTCCACGAAGAAGCCATTCCCGTTCAAAACGAAGTACTGATTCTATGCGGCGTTCTGTATTTGCTTCAATTTCTGCTTCCATTGTTTTTTTATCCAGAAATTGTGAATAATTACCTTCGTACATTTTGATGTGATTTCTTGCAAGCTCGTAAATATTTGTACAAACGGCATCCAGAAAGTAACGGTCGTGAGTTACCATGAGAACGGAGCGTTTTGTGTCGTGAAGATATTTTTGTAGCCAGGTAATGGTTTTAATGTCCAGATGGTTTGTAGGTTCGTCCAGCAGCAGAAGTTTTGTGTCTTCTACCAGAACCTGTGCAAGAGCAACTTTTTTTACCATTCCACCGGAAAGTTCTCCCATTTTACGGTTGAGGTCGTTTATACCTAAAGTAGAAAGAATGGAAGAAATTTGGGCTTCGTAATTCCACAGGTCGCCTTTGTCCATTTGCAGGGTAAGCTGGTCGTAGCGGTTCTGGTTTGCACCGCCAGAACTGAGCTTTTCGCAGATTTCTTCATATTCACGGATAATTTTTAATTTTGGTGAGTCGCTTTTGAATATATGATCTCTGATTGAATCTTCCGGATTATAAACAGGATTCTGTGGAAGAAAAGAAAAACCTGATTCTTTGTTGAGGACTACTGTTCCTTCGTCTGGCTGCAGTACACCGGCAATAGTATTTAATAAGGTTGATTTACCTGTTCCGTTACGGCCAATAAGTGCGGCTTTTTCGCCTTCCTGAATGCCAAAAGTAACCCCGGTAAACAGAGGTTTTTCTCGTCCGATTTTTGCAAGATTATTTATAGAAAGAAGATTCATATTTTTATTATACAGAAAAATAAGATTGTTGCACACAACAGCATAACACTTTAGAATAGAAACTCAGATGGGTTTATCAATTTAGAGGGGAAAATATGGCTACAAAAAACGACACAGAAAAGAAGCCTGCAGAAACTAAGAAAAAGGCTTCTACAAAATCCACAAAGAATTCACAGACATCTTCAAAGGGTTCTAAAAAGAAGAACAGCAAACTTGGCAAAGTTCTTACTTCCATTATTTCAATCCTTGTTGTACTTCTTGCTGTTGCATGGTTCCTTGGTGGAAAACCTTATGTAGAAATTGGTGCTGAAGGAATTACAATTGTTCAGACTGAAGATCCAATTATCTATCACATTCCGGAATTTATTAGAGGTGAATATCCACCTGTAACTGATTATTCAGAAACCAGCGTAAGTACAAAAGATACTGCAGAAACTGCTCCTGCCGCTGTTGTTCCTGCAAGCACAGCCAGTGCATCTGGTAAATCTGGCTCAGGAACTAAGGGTTCTTTTGCTGGAGATTTAGGTTATGCAGAGGATGATCCACTTTTCTTTGGTAATCCAACTGATGCTGTCGCTGATACAAAATCTAATACTAACTATCTTATGATTAAGCCTCAGTACACACTTTCTTACAATACAGAAACTTTATGTCCTAACTGGGCTGCATGGCACCTTGATACTTCAAATATGGGACCTGCTGACCGTATGGATGACTTCCGCCCAGATACTGATCTTCCAGAAGGCTGGTATGGTGTTAAGAAGGCTGACTACCAGTACAATGCTTACGGTTTTGACCGCGGTCATGTTTGTCCTTCTGCAGACCGTACAACTACAAAGGAAGATAACTCTATGACCTTCCTTATGACTAACATGGTTCCACAGTCTCCAGATAATAACCGTATTATCTGGATGCATTTTGAAAACTTTGAACGTGAACTGGCAAATGCCGGAAACGAAGTTTACATTATTGCAGGTCCAAACGGAACTGGTGGTACTTCTGGTAAAGGAACTTTTGATTCTATTCCTATTAAACTTAAGAGTGGCGAAGTATTGCAGATGAATGTTCCTGCTACTACCTGGAAGGTTGTTCTTGTAATTCCTGCAGGAACTGGTGATATGGGCCGCGTAAACAAAAAAGATGCATATACAATCGCAATTAATGTTCCTAACCAGATGGGAATGCAGAAAACCGGAGACTGGGAACAGTATCTTACTTCTGTAGATGAAATTGAAGCTCTTACAGGTTATGACTTCTTTGAACTTCTTCCAGATGATATTGAAGACGCTCTTGAAGCAGCTGTTTATGTAAGAAAATAAAAAGAGCAGAAAATGATTTCTTTACTGGCCAGAATTTTTATTAAAAATCCAAAGGATTATTCCAACGAACAGGTTAGAACTCAGTATGGAATTTTAACCGGCGGGTTTGGAATATTTCTGAATATTCTGCTGTTTGCGGGAAAATTAGTTTTTGGTTTACTTAGTGCTTCTGTTGCTATGGTTGCCGATGCTTTTAACAATCTTTCTGATGCAGCTTCTTCTTTAGTTCAGATGCTGGGATTTAGACTTGCCGCAAAAGCTCCAGATTCCGATCATCCATATGGTCATGGTCGTCTGGAGTATATTGCAGGATTAATTATTTCGTTTTTAATTCTTCTGGTTGGTGCAGAATTGTTCAAAAGTTCTGTAAATGCCCTTATTCATCCGGAACCAGTTATCTGGAATATCTGGTCAATTATAATTATGGGCCTTGCAATCCTTGTTAAGTTTTATATGTTCTTTTATAACAACAGCATTGGTAAAAAAATCAATTCTGTTGCTATGAGAGCAACTGCAAAAGACAGTTTTAATGATGTAATTTCAACTTCTGTTGTAATTATTTCTATTATACTTTCCAGATTTACAACCTTACCTGTAGATGGAATTGGCGGTATTATTGTTGCCTGCTTTATTTTGTATACAGGTTATGATTCTGCAAAAGAAACAATTCATCCTCTGTTAGGAAATCCTCCTGAACCGGAATTTGTAAAACGCATTGAAGAAGAAATGCTTGCTCATCCTCCTATTGTAGGAGTTCATGATTTAATAGTTCACGATTACGGTCCTGGACGGGTTATGATTTCTGTTCATGCCGAAGTTCCAGGGGACCAGAATGTTTATGAACTGCATGATGCAATTGATGTTGCGGAATTTGATGTTGGTCAGAAGTTGAATTGTAAAGTTGTAATTCATATGGATCCAATCGATTTGAAAAATGAACGGCTGGCCGAATTAAAAACTGTAATTGGTGAAGAATTACAGAAAATTGACAGTGCTCTTAAATTTCATGATGTAAGAATGGTTCCTGGTACAACTCATACAAATTTGATTTTTGATATTGTACGACCTTATGAATGTAAACTTTCTGAAGAAGAATTAGTAAAAACTGTAAGAGATAATATTTTTCAGCGTTGTCCTGGAGTGATTTGTGTTATTACGGTAGATAATTCTTATGTCTGAGATTTTACAGCGTTAATTTAACTGCGGGTGAAAGTTACATAACGGTAATTGATTCCATTTTCCGTAAAGCTTTCACCTTCTTTTTTTAACCAGCCTTTATCTAATTCTGGAAAATATGAATCGCCCGAAAATTCAGCATCAATTTCAGTGGCATAAATTTTAGCTGCACGGGGTAAGGTCTGTTTGTAAATTTCTGCTCCACCGGCTATTAAAATTTCTGAACTGTTTTTTGAGGAAGCCAGTTTAATTGCTTCTTCAATGTTTTCTGCCAGTAAACATTTTTCCGGGGCAGTTTTCAGAGTTTTTGAAATAATTATGATTGTGCAGTAGGAAAGACCGTGTCCAATTTCTTCAAAGGACTTTCTACCCATTAAAATAAATTTTTTACTGCAAAGGCTTTTAAAACGATTACGCTCAGAAGGAAGATTCCAGGGAATTTTTCCTCCTGAGCCTATTACGCGGTTTTTAGAATATGCTACCAGCAGAGACAAATAGGGAGAAGTTTTATTGTCGGTCACAGCTGGTTTCATTTTTTTTATACTTCTATCTGAACCATTGTGGCTACTCTCTGTGGCTGAGCGTATACACTTCTGTTATTTGCATAAGGATTTCTAAAGTTATTAATCTGAGCTTTAATCTGAACCAAATGAGTACGAAGCAAATCTCTGTTGATTTCATTCTGTTTTAATACTTTGTGCTGTAAATCATTAAGTTCATTCTGGATTACTTCAATTGATTTTGTATCTTCCTGACTGTTGTTTGGAGCAGCAGCTTTATACATGCGGGACATTGGAAGAATAACCTTCTGAAGATTAGCAATGTTTTTTACAACCTGCTGTTCAAGTTCTGTATGAGCAATTAAAGCTTCTGGATTTTCTGCGGTAATTGATTCCTGCTGTTTTTCAAGAACTGTAAGATATTCCTGAAACTTTCCTCTCTGCTGAATCAGCAATGCTTTGAATTTTTTAAGCAGTGCAACTCTTTCGTCTAATTCTTCCTGTGTAAGTTCCATATTTTCCTCCCAAATCTATGTTAACTTTAATATTTTCTATTTTTATCCAACGATATTTAAGGCGTTTGGTACTTTTGCGGCTGGAGCATTTGCAGTACTGTTGGCAATCTGTCTCCAGGAACCTGCTAAATCATCCATCATTTTAATTACTGAGCGGAGTTTTTCTCTGCTGTGAGTAATATTTACATCAACCAGTACCTCATTAAAATACACATAAAGTGACATAAGGTTACGGGCAATTTCTCCGCCTTTTTCCATATCTAAAGAAACCTGCAGTTCAGTAATAATTGACTGAGCCTTCTGAATACAGATTCCAAATTTTTCTCTATTAGATGGTAAAATCTTTTCGTTTTCACCAATGTATGTAAGAGCAGTAGACATCTGTTTAATTGCTCCTTCATACAAAAGCACAACTAATCTTCCCTGACTTGCTGTACTTACATTAGTTCTCTGATACGCTGTGTATGCATTCTGATATCCCATTTTTATACCTCCTGTAAAATATAGATAATAGGACACTCTCATTTTCGGATTGCCAGAAAAAAACTTAAGAAAAAAAACACAAATTTAGAAAAAAAATTTAAAAGTTTTTTTATCGACAATTCTTTTTTTTATTATTATATTAACTAAGTATATTTTTAAATTTTAGGATTTTTTATGGCAGAAAATCAGAACAATGATGACAAAAACAAAAAGGATGATGATTTTGATCCTTACAGCTTTTTTAAGTTCGGTGGTCCAGTAGACAACAAAGACAATGATAATAAACCAAAAGATAAAAAACCAAAGAAATTCCCTTTCTTTGGAATTCTTCTGATAGTGCTGCTTGCTTTTGCGGTTATTGATGTGTTTATGCTTTCCCGTTCAGATGATTTAACAGATTATTCAAAATTCTGTCAGTTGATTGAAAACGGTGAAATTCAGTATCTGGAAATTGGTGAAAACTATATTGTAGGTTATCAGCATAAGCCTGCTGTTTCTGGAAAAAGAGATTTTATGGATCCTACAGGTAAAAATCAGGGAGTTAAAAATAAGCGCTATAAAACTGCAGCTGTTTTAACAAGTAATTTCCTTGATTCTATTTCAGAAAAAGTTACAGCGGGTCAGCTGGAATATAAATTTGTAATTAAGCAGAACGGTCTTTTGGGACAGATTTTGCTTAACCTTATTATTCCAATTTTCTTTATTGTTCTTCTTTATTTCTTCCTTTTCAGAAAAATGGGAAGCGGCGGAAGCGGCGGTATGGGAAGTATTTTCAATGCCGGTGCTTCAAGAGCTAAAGTTGTTGAAGAAGGAAAAATCAAAACTCGTTTTACAGATGTTGCAGGTGTTGATGAAGCAAAAGAAGAACTTGTAGAAGTAGTAGATTTTCTTAAGGAACCAAAAAAATATACTGATATTGGTGGTAAAATTCCTAAGGGGGTTCTTCTTGTAGGACCTCCAGGAACAGGTAAAACTTTACTTGCCCGTGCAGTAGCAGGAGAAGCAGGAGTTCCATTCTTCAGCATTTCAGGTTCAGACTTTGTTGAAATGTTTGTTGGTGTTGGTGCATCCCGTGTTCGTGACTTATTCAAACAGGCTCGTGAAAAAGCTCCTTGTATTGTATTTATTGATGAAATTGATGCTCTTGGTAAAAGCCGTGTAAATGGTTTCGGTGGTGGTAATGACGAACGTGAACAGACTTTAAACCAGCTCCTGGTAGAAATGGACGGTTTTGAGAATGAAAAAGGTTTGATTATTCTTGCTGCTACTAACCGTGCAGATATTCTTGATCCTGCTTTGCTTCGTCCTGGTCGTTTTGACCGCCAGGTTCCAGTTGAAAAACCGGATGTTAAAGGACGAGAAGACATTCTTCGTATTCATTCAAAGAATGTTAAGCTTGATTCTGATGTAGACTTTGATTCTCTTGCTCACGGAACAACAGGTTTTGCCGGTGCTGATCTTGCAAATGTTGTAAATGAAGCCGCTTTGCTGGCAGTTCGTAATGGCCGTAAAAAGGTTACAATGGAAGATATGAACGATGCTATTGATAAAGTCAGCATTGGTCTTAAAAAGAAATCCCGTAAAGATAATACAAAGGAAATGCGTCTTGTTTCTGTTCATGAAACTGGTCATGCGTTGATAGGAGCTTATACTCCAGATTATCCTCCAGTAAATAAAATTACTGTTGTGCCTCGTTCACACGGGGTAGGTGGATTTACACAGTATCGTGAACAGGAAGAAAATAACTTTAAGACTTACAAAGATATGATTGGTGATATTGATGTTTGTCTTGGTGGTCGTGCTGCAGAAGAAATTATCCTTGGTGATGTTTCTACAGGCGCTTCTAATGATATTGCCCGTGCAACTGATATTGTTAAGAGAATGATTGTAGATTTTGGTATGAGCTCAAAATTCAAGAATATGACTTTGGGAAAAGGTGTTCTTGGAAATTACGGTGGAGAACCAAATCTTATTCGTGAATTCAGTGAAGATACTCAGAAATATATTGATGAAGAAATTGCCCGCATTATGAACGAACGCTACGAACATGTTCTTTCTGTTCTTAATGAACATAAATCTTTGCTGGAATATATTGCTGAACAGCTGGTAAAAGTTGAAACAATGGAAGGTAAGGATTTTTACGAAATTGTAAAAGCTGAAGGTCATTGTGCAGAACTTGAACAGAATGCAGTAGAAGCAGAAAAATCTGCAGAAAATGTAGAAAAGACAGAGAATGCAGAATCTGCTGTTGAAGAGCCAAAAGCTGAATCAGAAGAAAAACCAAAAAGAAAACGTCGTGCTAAGAAAGCTGACGTAAAATAGACAACCCGTCTATTTCTCGATATAATTGTAATGCTATGAAGAAAATAACAAAACTCTTTATTTGTGCCGCAGTTTTAGCTACAGGATTCACAAATCTTTTTGCACAGAATATTACAACTGCCAGCGCATATTTTAAGACTATTTCAGAATATTACGCAACTCTCAAGGATTATGAATGTGATTTTGAACTGAAGATTGAAAAAGATGAAACTTCAGGAAAAATCTCTTTCAAAGCCCCAGATTTACTTAGAATGGATTATGAAAATCCTCAGGAACAGGTAATCTGTTTTAACGGTGATACTCTTACAATTTACCTTCCTGGAGCACAGGCTGTTTTGCAGCAGGCTGTTTCTTCTTCTGGAGAAAATGCAAAAGGTGATGTTTCTGGTATTGCAACTCCACAGGGACTTTCTCTTTTGAGCCGTTATTATACAGTTGCTTATAAAACTGGTCAGAAAGCAGAACCTCTTGATGAAGATTCAGATGAAATGGTTGTAAAGTTTGTTCTTAACCGTAAGAGTGCCGCTGAATCTTTCAGATCAATTGAAATTTCAATTAACGAAAAAACAAAGTTAATCCGCCGTATGGAAGCAGTTACTCCAAAGGGAGAAACTTTTGTTTTCAATTTCTATGATTACAAGTTGAATCAGGGACTTTCGGATCAGCGTTTTATTTATGATCCACCTTCATCAGCTAACGATTTCAACAACTTCCTTTTCTCAGAATAGGAAAAACAAAATTTAGTTTAAGTGGGATAAAGAGGAAATAGATGGATAGTTTTGGTGAAATTCTTCGCGAAACACGAGAATCAAAAAATCTTGATATAGACAAAATTTCAAGAGAAATATCTATTGAGAAACGATATTTGCAGGGACTGGAAGATGAAGATAATGGCGTTTTCCCAGGTGAAGCATATATGACAGGTTTCTTAAGAAACTACTCGAATTATCTTGATCTTGATCCTGAATACATGCTTAAACTCTACCGCAATAAAAAAATTCAGGAATCGCCGGTTCCAGAAGGACTGATTATTAAACATCGTCCAAAATGGGTTATTCCTGCAATTATTATTCCTTCTGTTCTTGTAGTGGCTGTAGTTGCTACAATTCTTATTCTTCTTTTAGTAAAAAAGAACACTACAGAAGATCCTGATGCGGTTGTTGTAAATAAGAACGCAAACTTTAAAACTTATACTCTGGACAATACTAAATTTACACAGAGAGTTTACAAAGGTACCCAGTTTATTATTCCAACAGAAAATGATACTCAGATTATTCTTACAGTAAAAGAAACTTTAGGCAGTTTTGGTCTTCATACTCCTGCCGGCGATTTCTATACTGATCTGGCTGAAGAAAATGAAATTGATATTGATGGCGACTCAATTTCCGATATGATTGTTTATGTTTCTGATATTTCAAGAACAGATGAAGCCCGTGGTGCAGAGGTTAGTATTCTTCTTCGTCACGGAGTTGCAGCTGAAGAAATGGTTAATACAGATGATATTCCATTTGCATCAGAAATTAAATCTAAACATCCTCAGAAGGTAATTCTTGAAGATAACCGTGCTTATCCATTTACTTTAAATGCTACATTCCGCAGTGCATGTCTTTTCCGTGACCGTGTGGATAATGGTACTGCCGTAGAAACTTATTTTGGTCGTGGTGAAGTTCTTACTGCAACTCCTAAGAATGGTATCCGTTTGTGGATTTCTAACGGAAGTGCAGTTTCCTTTACTGTTATTGCCGATTCAA
This sequence comes from Treponema sp., assembly GCA_024402615.1. Lineage (GTDB taxonomy): Bacteria > Spirochaetota > Spirochaetia > Treponematales > Treponemataceae > Treponema_D. The sequence goes on along the minus strand of JAKSTK010000001.1, from coordinate 41,204 downwards.
AAACTTACAATCTTGAAATTGGTGGTGCCGGAAAAGTCGTAGTAGAAGACATTAAGTGGATTAAAGACGGTGACGGAAGATATAAACTGGTGGTAATCGAACTTGACTAATAAGTTTTACATTGATCAGCACGGTTGTGCAAAAAATCAAACTGACGGTGAACTCATCGTCGGTTTTTTAATTAATGAAGGATTTCAGCAGACTTTCGAGGCTTCTGAAGCAGATTTTATTATTGTAAATTCCTGTGGTTTTATTGAATCAGCTAAAAAGGAATCAATTGATGCAATTTACAATATCAATGTTTCTTATCCTGAAGCAAAAATAATTCTTACGGGTTGTTTAGCTCAGCGTTACGCAGAAATGTTAGGCGAATCTATGCCTGAACTTTCTGGAATTTTTGGTAACGGAGATCTTTCTAAAATTTCTGAATTTATGAAAAATATTCAGGCGGGAAAAAGACTGGTAGAAACTTATCCACAAGAAGGAGTTTGTGCCGGAAATCGTCCTGTGCTGTTTAATTACAAGGGAAGTGCTTTTGTAAAAATTACAGAAGGCTGTTCAAATCATTGTTCTTTCTGTGCAATTCCTTTAATCCGCGGCGAAGTTCGAAGCCGTCCTGCAGAATCAATTATTGCAGAAATTAAAGAACTTATTGCTGCAGGTGTTTATGAAATTAATCTTATTGGTCAGGATTTAGCTGCATACGGTACTGGAGTTACAGATAACGCTTTTGGTGATGGTCGTACAGAGTATCATGGAAATAAAGAGTCTGGACTTTGCAGACTTTTGAAAATGATTTCTGCTTTGGAAGGTGATTTCCTTATTCGTATGCTTTATATTCATCCGGATCATTTTAATACAGATATCCTTGCTGTAATGAAAGCAGATAATCGTTTTGCAAAATATTTTGATATTCCTTTCCAAAGTGGTGATGATGGAATAATTAAAGCAATGAATCGTACCGGAACTGGTGAAATTTATGCAAAACTTATTGCGGACATCAGAAATACTTTAGGTGAGTGTACAATCAGAACTACTTTCCTTACAGGTTTCCCTGGCGAAAGTGATGAAGCGGCTGGCAATACTCTTAAATTTCAGCAGACAATTAAACCTGACTGGTCTGGTTGTTTCCCATACAGTCGCGAAGAAGATACTCCTGCTTATGACATGAAAAAGAGAGTTTCTAAAAAAGTGGCAGAAAAACGTGCCGCTGATCTGGAAAATGCTCAGTCAGAAATTACAGCAGAAAAATTAAATTCTTATATTGGTCGTAAGGTTGATGTTCTTGTAGAAGAAATTATTGAACTGGACGAACAGGTTGCAGAAGATTCTTCGGAAGGGCTTGCTATTGGCCGAAGCTGGTTCCAGGCTCCTGAAGTTGATGGTGCTGTTGTAATCCGTTACGAAAGAGATTTGGAACAGGAAGCAAAAGCTGTTCAACCGGGAAATGTTGTAACTGTAGAGATAATTGCTTCTGCGGGAGTTGATCTTGATGCCCGTTTTATTTCTCTCAAAAAAGAATTTAAAAGCTCAAAATTGGAATTCAGAAATATTTAATTATATTTAAGGTACAGAATTCAGTTTACGGGGGATTTCAAATGAATGAAGAAATGCAGAAATATCTTGATGTTCTTAATCCTGAACAGAAAGATGCAGTTATTCATGAAGGGAATCCCCTTTTGATTCTGGCAGGGGCAGGTTCTGGTAAAACCCGTGTAATTACAACAAAAATTGCTTATCTTATAAATGAAAAGCAGGTTAATCCATATTCAATTCTTTCGGTAACCTTTACTAAAAAAGCTGCCAATGAAATGAAAGAACGTGCCATAGCAATGGAACCAAGAGCAGAAAAAGCACAAATCAGAACCTTTCACTCCTTTGGTACCTGGTTCCTCCGTAAATATGCAGAAGAAGCCGGTCTGGAATCTTCATTTACTGTTTATGACGATGATGATATGGTTCAGCTTATAAAAAAAGCCTGTCCGTCACTTTCTAAAAAAGAAGTAAATGTTGCTGCTCATCAGATTTCTCTTTGTAAAGATTATTGTCTTATGCCAGATGATGATTTAAGTGAAATTGGCAGTGAGCTTCCCTTAAACGAAATTTATAGAGATTATCAGAAAAGACTAAGAGCTACCGGAAATACAGACTTTGGCGATTTAATTATGCTGCCGGTAAAAATTCTTCAGAGTAATCCTGTTATTGCTTCAGAAGTAAGAGGTCGTTTTCAGGTAATAATGGTTGATGAGTATCAGGACTCTAATATTGCTCAGTATAAATTTTTGCAGGAATTATCTGGTGTTCAGCAGGGTAGTGGAAATTATGTCTGTGTAGTAGGTGATGACGACCAGTCAATTTATAAATTCCGTGGTGCCGAAGTTCAGAATATTATTTCTTTTCCTGATAAATTTCCGGGTACTGATATTATCCGTCTGGAACGCAATTACCGTTCAACTGCTAAAATTCTTAATGCAGCAAGTATTGTCGTAAATAAGAACTCAAACCGATTGGGGAAAACTCTTGTGGCCGAAAGGGGAGATGGTGGTCAGCCGGTGCTTGCTTTCCTTGGAGATGCAAATGCAGAAGCAACTTTCTGCGGAGACTTAATCCGTCAGTCGGTAACTTCTCCAAAAAAGCCAGCTAAATATTCTGACTGGGCAATTTTGTACAGAACTAATGCGCAGTCACTAAGTTTTGAAAAAGAATTTCTTCACCGTAAAATTCCTTATGTAGTTGTTGGATCTCTAAAATTCTATGAACGGGAAGAAATCAAAGATGCACTGGCATATCTTTCTTTGTGCGCAAATCCTAAAGATGAAATTTCTTTCAGAAGAATTATAAATAAACCTTCCCGTGGTCTTGGGGAAAAAACTCAGGATAAGATTATGGAATCGGCAGTGGCTTACGAAACCGATACTGAAACTGGAGAAGAAGTTCTTACCTATTCAAATCTTATTGAGGCAGTAGAAAAGGCTGTTCCGACTCTTCCTAAAAAAGCGGCAGAAGGTGCTAAAGAATTCTCAACAATTTTTAAAACTGTTCTGGAGAATTTTAATCCGGAGAAAAATCTTTCTGATTTTATTCAGAGAGTTGTTCAGGATTCTGGTTTACTGGAATATCATACTGCATCAGATGAAATTGAAGGTACGCAGAGGGCAGAAAACTTACAGGAATTAGCAAACAGCGCAGTTCCTTACAAATGTACACTGGAAGGTTTGCTGGAATTTCTTGATGCTATAAATCTTGACCGTACTCTGGATGTAGAAAATGAAAATGCTCCCGATGATGCTGTAACCTTAATTACAATTCATAACACAAAAGGTCTTGAGTTTAACCGTGTAATTATTACCGGTCTGGAAGAAGGTGTTTTTCCACGGATGGGTAAAACTGGTGCGGAACTGGAAGAAGAACGAAGACTTTTTTATGTTGGAATCACCCGAGCAAAGGATGAACTTTACATTACTTCAGCCCAAAAACGAAATATGTATGGTTCCTGGCAGTTTATGAATCCTAGTCCGTTTATTAAAGAATCATCTGAATGTTTTAAGGTAATTGGACAGGCACCATTTGGATTTAATACTCGTAAAGTATATACAGGTCCTGCATTTGGAAAACAGGCTGATGAATTACTGAAAGGTGGTAGGGGAACTGGTCTTAAAACTGGAAGTGTACTTGGTGGTTTTGAAAGTACTGGAACTGACGGACAGTGGGGCGATAAAGCGGAAGTTGCAGAAAAGTGGCCAAAAGGTAAAAAGGTTTTTAGTGATGATTACGGTTATGGAATGATCGTCTCTGCCAGAATCAATGAAGGTGAATATGTTATTGAAGTTCAGTTTGAAAACGGTTCCAGAAAGAAATTTCTTCCTGAGTATCAAAGAAATGCACTTACAAAGCTGGGCGATGATTAATTTCCACAGTTCAAAAGAAAAGGCTTAAAGAAGAATCTTTAAGCCTTTTCTTTTGCGGTGACTACCAGTCAACCTGAATATAAGTTTGTCTTGGACGGGCAGTAATTTCTACACGGCGGTTTTCAATACGACCTTCTTCTGTAAGGTTTGTATCAACCGGCATTGTTCCACCATAACCTTTGTAAGTAAACAGGTTTCGTTCAATTCCCTGGTCGATTAATGCATTCATTACGGTTTGGGTTCGCTCAATAGAAAGGTTCAGCTGACCAATCGGTTTACCAACATCTGCTGTATGACCTTCTACAAGAATTGTATAGCCGTCATCAAGCAGTAAATCTTTAAGCTGCTGTGCAATTGCGTTAATTCTTACGCTTTCTTCCGGCAGGAGAACTGGTGAGTCAGGGTAGAATTTAAGTTTTACAGAGAACTTAATTCCTGTTCTGTCATCAGTTACTTCAACATCAGGTATTGCATTAGTAATAAGAATATGTTTTACAGCCTGATATTTTACATAGTATTCTTCGTCTTTGTCTGGGGTTGCAATATTGTAAATAAGATTCTGTTTATCCAGAAGAATTACAACCTTTCCGTTTTTCATTAATTCAACATTTTCTGGTACAGAAAGGATTTTCAAAGCATCTCTGCGGGAAATAATTGGGTCTGTACGGTTTCTTCCGTAAACCTTTGATGCACGGATATAAAGTGGATCTACACCGACTCTGTCTGCATAAAGAGATACATCATCTGAATAGTGATAGCCAACCTCCCCGTTTTCTTTAGTAAAAACAGGGTCAACCATGCTCTTTTCGTATACAATATTCATGTTTTCATCCCAAATCACAGGGAAGAAACTTGGGTATGTATAATCCTTTATATATTCGCCGTGAACAGGAGTCTGTCCTCTGGCATCAATAATAATTCCTGAATATGGTCTGGAAGGAACTGTATCAATTGGTTCTTCTGGTGTGTATGCCATGCGGTGGTTTACCAGTTCAGCACCAATTTTATTGATATTCAAGGTGTTAGTTGTATTCAGTTTTTTTATATCATTAGAGAAAACGTCCGGAGTTTTATGACCGTTCATAATGAAGGTATTTACTTCATCAACAGAAATCTCATCAGAAATAACATTGTCAGCAAGACAATAGGTGTTATCAGTAAAAAGACAGAATAGTGGTGGCTGAATCAGCTGAGGCATTTTTGTAATGATCGAAGCAGAGGCTTTCTTTTTTCCAGAAGGCATCTGCAGTTGTGCTTTCTGAGTATCCAGTGCAATTTTAGATACAAAGGAGCGGGTAATCCAATTTACAGAACTGGTTGATTCTATAGTGTGATCATAAGTTTTTTCCTGTGCATTTAAGGCAACAGGACATAAAATTAGAGAAAATGTTGTTAAAATACCAAAAATCGTCTTTTTCATTACTTCTTTATCGGTTATTTTGACGGAATATAAAGAATTTTTCCAATTTTTAGAATAGCATTTTCTTTAATACCGTTTAATTCGCAAATCTGGCTTACAGTACAATGATACTTTCTTGAAATGCTCCATAAAGAATCTCCCGCTTCAACTTTATACTTGATTGGGAAATCAATTGGTTCCATTTTTGAAAGAGCTTCTACGGCAGATTCGCCTGTTCCTAAAGGCAAACGGATTTGTGAGGCTACAGAAGGATGAGTAAAACCTAATACAAAAGAAGGATTTAATCTTGATAATTCACGATAATCAATTCTCATTTCCTGAGCCAGCTGTTTCAAATAGAAAGCTTTGTTTACAGAAACATAATCAAAAATCGCATTTGCTTCATTATATAAAGATTCATATTCTTCCTGATGAGAAGGAATTTCAATTCCGTAATATTCTGCATTTAAGGCTAAATCAGCAATAGCAAGTAATTTTGGGACGTAATTGGCTGTCTGACTTGGCAGTAAATTATGATCAACCAGATACCAGAAATCTTTTTCTTCTGCTTTTGCCAGAGCTCGTTTCATTGCACCGGCTCCACAGTTATAAGCAGCAATTGCCAGTTCCCAATCTTCAAACATTTTGTAGTTATCGGCCAGTTTTTTCATTGCCGCATCTGTAGATTTCCATGGATCCAGGCGTTCATCAACATAATCATTTAAGGCAAGGAAAGGTTTTACGGAATTTTCCATAAATTGCCATAAGCCCAATGCCCCGGACTTTGATTTTGCATCTGTTTTGTAATTTGATTCTACAACCGGTAAATATTCCAATTCCTTAGGAAGTTCTGTGTTTTCCAGACTTTTTCTAATATACAGACGATAATCAATCCCTTTTTCCAGAGAAGATACAAGAATTGCAGTCCATTTTGGCTGTAAATATTGCTGACGGAATTTTTCTACTTCCGGACGATCAACCCCTGGAAGTCCAAGTTCAATATAAGGAATGCCTTCTTCCTCTTCCGCAACAAAATCACTTTCCGCCAGTTCCTGATCAGCCTGTTCAAGACTGTCTTCTGCAAATGGATTTTCTTCTGCCAGAGCTTCCAGTGTGGCTTCAATTTTTGCGGAAGTTTCTTCGGTAATTGCGGTTATTGTTACGGGAGTTTCTGCCGGAGAGTTTTCAATAATATCTTTAGGAGTGCTTTCGTCAATTTTACCGTTCTCTGCAATTTCAGTATTTTCAGGCAATTCTGCTTCTGATTCTTTTTCTGCCACTGCTTCAGTACTTTCTGTTGTTTCTGCAGCAGGAGCTTCTGGTTCAGAAAGTTCTTTTTCGGACAGGGAAGTGCTTTCGGTAGAGATTTCTGTATCTAATGATTCTGCTGAGGTTTCGATTATTTCCTGCGCAAAAGAAAAGAACGAAAAACAGCAAATTAAAATGGCGGAAATGAGTTTTTTCATTACAGACGGTTTCCTACATAGATTCCGGCCCATTCCCAGTTACCGTTAATATCTGGATCAAGAGGGAAGTCAATCTTACGGAAGTAGAGATACCAGACCGAAACATAATTGCTCCAGCCCCAGGTTCTTAAATATGCTTCGTTAGGGTTTGAAGTTTCATCAAGAGTTTCGCTGTAGCGGATTCTGTTACCGCGCATCCAGTCATGCATAGAAGATTCAGACATGGAGTTTGCATCATTTTCATCCTGTTTCCATGACATGTGGAAGAAGTTTACCTTTGCTTTGTAGCGGTCCAATGCTCTCCAGTTGTAATTTCTGATAGCAGTTTTAACAGCACTTTCCAGTTCCTGTAAACTTTCGAAAGTCCAGTCTTTTGGAGAATTGTTAAAATCAATTAAATGGCGGGCATTTTTATACGCATCAGGTTCTCCAGGAATCTGGAGTGTAGATGCATCTGGCTGTTCCAGGAAGGTTGCACAGGCTTTAAGTGCCTGATTCCACTGATTGTCATTTTCATATTCCAGCGCAAGACGATAGTACAATTCAGTTGTATTTACTTCTTCAGGGAAGCGGGAAATTAATTCGTTAAAATATTTAATTCTGTTAGCTGGTGTTTTACTAATCTGAATAAGATTCTGCAGACAGCTGAAGTGAACAGATTTTCCTTTTACCAGCAGGTCAGGACATTTACGGAGAATACGGTCAAAATAGTATTCAGCTACTGGTTCTGCTCCAGTTGCACGGTAAGCATTGGCAGTCATGAGAAGCCAGTAAGAGTTGTACATATCATCAGGGTTATTTTCTACCCAGTCAGTTAAAAGCAGAATCGCTCCCTGATAATCTTCCGTACTAAAAAGGTTCTGCGCCATCTGATAAATGATTGTATAGCGCTGTTTTGGATCCAGCTTCTGTGTATCAAGAATATTTTTCAGCTGTTTTTGATTGTCGCTTATTGTGTTTATTTTTTTGTTTTTTCCACAGCCTGTAACGGTCAAAGCCAATAACAGAATAAATGTTATTAATAATGAAGAAAAAAGGCTTTTTTGAAATTTCATTTTTTTAATCTAACATAGTGAATTATTATTGTAAAGATTAAATTTAGACTATAATATATTCTTGTTATCCCATTAAATTTGTCGAAGATATAGATACTGGAAGTTTTTTATGAAGAAAATCAATTCACTTTTTGTTCAATTATTATTTGTATTCGGTATTTGTATTTTTATTGCCGCCTTTATTCTTTCAATTTTTTCAGATCCAGACACAAGAAGTTTCATTGTAAAACTTCTGCCAATTCTGGCTTTGTTAATTGGTTTTATTGATGTTGTAATTGCTTTTTCTTATACAAAAACTGCCTATCATTTATTTGTAGGGTTGTTCATAATATTCTGGGGAGTTCTTGTATTCCTCCGGATTTATAATATTTTTGATTTTACCTTGAAACAGTGGTGGCCGATTCTGGGAGTTTCTTCGGGAGCTTTTCTGTTTGTTTCTGGTTTATTCCGTTATAGAAAATTTAAAATCGGATATGTAATTCCTGCCTCAGTTTTATTTTTTATGGGACTCTGGCTTATGTTATTCTCTTTCAAAATTATTACAATTCCTTTCAAGGAAGTTGCACTGGTAGGCGGCCCATTACTGGCTGTTTTGCTTTGTATTTTCTGTGTTGTTTTAATTATGCTGCAGAATAAATATAAATCATTTGTTGTAATTGATGATGAAGACGATGGTTTTGAAGATGATGAAATAACTATAGAAGGAATGCTCGAAGAAACTGATGAAGACTAAAGCTTCTTTTATTTGCAAATCATTTCTATTTTCTCTTTTGTTTTTGATGCTTTCCTGCAGTTCTTTGTCTGCTAAAAAGAAAAAGAATTCGGAGGTTACTGTTGCTCCAGAGGCACCTGCAGTAACAGTTGAACAGGAAAGTTCCAGCGAATCTGTAAAATTGCCTTCGGCTTCCAGAAAGAGAACTTATTTTTATAAAATTGATCAGTCTGTTGTGGATGGTGTAGAGAAGGGGGCTCCTGAATCTATTCGTGAAGCTATGGCAAAACTTCATAAAAATGAATCAGAATATGCAGAAAACGAAAAGGTTTTGATTCGCGTTGCGGCAGAAATTTTCAATTACGCTTATCCTTCAGAAAAAATAACCTGGGATGTTTATGATGTTCCAGATGATAATCCTTATATTGGCGCTATTAATTCTGTGAATAATGGAATTTTTGATACAAGTACTGGAAATGTTGATTTGCTTTCAACTTTGCTTCCAGCTACTCTGGTTTTTAAACTGTCTGCCGGTGATGAAAATCTTCAGCAGTGTGAAAATTCTATCAAAGGCGCACTTATGACAAATCCTGATTCTGTAATTGCTAATTTTGTTGCGGGTGTATATTTTCTTAAGACTGGAAATACCGAAACTGCAGAAAATTTCCTTCAGAAAGCTTTTGATTCTGCTCATGGAAATATGGAAATTGCATTGATGCTTTCTCAGGTACTTACAAAAAACGGTAAGCCTGAATCTGCAGCAGTAGTTTTAGGTGAAGTTACAAATTCAGAACAGAACAATATTGAAATTTTAAAGCAGAAAGCTTATATCGCCTTTACTAAACAGGATTACAATGAGGCCGAAGATTATGTAGCCCGTGTTTTACAGCAGACTCCAAATAATCTGGAGTTTGTACTTTTCCGTGCCCGAATTTTCGTAGAAAAGAAAGATTTTATTCATGCCGTTTCTTTGCTTGATATGTATTCCCGTCAGGATGATTCTTCTATAGATTATCTTATCCTCCGTGCAAGAGTTCAGCTGGACTGGAGTAAAAATGTAACTGCCGCTACAGAAACTGTAGAAAAAGCTTTGCAGTTTTATCCGGATAATCAGGATGCATTAATGCTGGCTGCAAGAATTTCTTCTATGACAGATTCTCCTGTTGCCGGTAAATATGCCGATGAACTTGCCGCTGTAGTACTTGCCTCTAATTCAGATAACCTTGAAGCTCAGATTTTTGCCCTTGATGGATTAATTCAGAGAGAAAACTGGGAAGAAGCATATGTAATCAGTAAGAAACTGATAGAAACCGAAAATGCAAGTTCTTCTGTAATTAGAAATCATGTAAAAGTTTGCTTAAAAACCGGAAGAAAAACAGAAGCTTTGAATAAAGCAAAAGAGATTTATGAAAAAAATCCTGAAGATGAAATAATTGCCCAGACCTATATTATGGCTAATGCGGAGGTTCTTTCCCGTGATGAAGCCCTGGCTCTTATTAATTTTATGATGAATACAACTTCCGCAAAAATCAAAAGCTATCTGTATTATCAGAGAAGCTTCATGCAGGCTTCGGAGGATAAAGTTCTGGCTGATCTTCGTTCCAGCCTGATTTCAAACCCTCGTAATGAAGAATCTCTTTTCCGTTTGTATGAAATTTACTTTGCAAAAAGTGAATACAGAAAGGCTCAGTATTATTTACGACAGGTTGTTTCTATCAATCCAAATGATACTTCTGTAAGAAAATTAAACGAAGCCCTGACTCAGCTGATTAAATAAAACCTTCTGCCAATTTTCCTATATTCAAAATTTACTCATAGACATAAGCATTTTTTAATGTTAAAATTGTAAAATTGATATTACTATCAAAAATTTCATAAATAGGAAGGACTATATGTCATTTATTCCATTCTTATCAAATGCTGGAGCTGGTCCAATGTCACTTGGTGGAACATTAATTCCATTGCTCTTCATTATTGTAATTTTTTACTTCTTCCTTATTCGCCCACAGAATAAGAAACAGAAAGAAACAGAAAAAATGCTTAACGCTTTGAAAAAAGGCGATAAGGTTGTAACTATCGGTGGTATTCACGGTGTTGTATCTTCTGTAAAAGAAAACACAATTATCGTAAAAGTTGATGACGGTGCTAAAATCGAATTCAACCGTTCTGCAATTTCAGCAAAATTGAAGAGCGATGAAGAATTGGCTAAAGAAGCTGCTGCTAAAGCTGCTAAAGAAGCTGAAATTCAGGCTAAAAAAGATGCAAAAGCTGCTAAAAAGGCTGCAAAAAAAGGTACTCCAGTTGAAGCTGCTGCACCTGCACCAGAAGCTGCTGCAGAAACTCCAGCAGAAGAAAAACCTGCTGAAACAACAGAAGAATCTAAATAGAATCTAAAAAAATATAAATATATTGGAGATTACAAAAAGATGAGTAAACGTGCACGTTTCGTTATTCTTCTTGCTGTACTTGCTATTTGTTTTGCCTTCCTCTGGCCATCAATCAGCTGGTATGGAAGAACACCAAAAGAAACTCAGCAGTTGGCTTTAGGCTCTACAGAAAGCATTAAAAGTTATGCTGAATTGAAGGCAGCAGAAGATGTACGCCAGATCAAAGCTTTTGCATCTACAAATGCAGACGCTAAGATTGCAGAATTGGACCCAGCACTCAACTGGCTGGAAAAAGCTGCAAAAAAACAATACAAGGCTAATGGAGAAAAAGTTCCATCAGAAGTAAATGTACTTGCTATCCTTGATGCTTACAGTTCAGAAAAAGCATTTATGGAAGTTATTCAGAATCATTACCGTGATCAGATTTTGAAAGCAAAGAAACGCTATAATGGATCTGTAAAACTTGGTCTTGACCTTTCAGGTGGTATGAATGTTATCGTTCGTGCTGACCTCGAAGCTGCTTATGCTAATCAGGGAGATGCAGTTTCTTCACAGGGTAAAGAAGAATTCAAAAAAGATGCAATGGCAAATGCTATTGAAAATCTTACAAGCCGTATCGACCGTTTCGGTTTAACTTCACCAGTTATCAGACAGCAGGGTGATGATGGTATTTACATTGAAATCCCAGGTGCTGCTCAGGCTGATGCAATTAATACTTTAATTGTTGGTAAAGGTATCTTGAACTTCCGTCTTGCTGATATGGACGCTACAAACGCATTCAAAGCATACTATGCACAGCATCCTGCTACAACATTCAATGCTGCTGGTGAATTGATGGATAAATCAATTATTCCAGAAGATAGCGAAGTTTTCGGTGTATATTCAAAAGATTCTTATGGTATTGACCAGCGTGATGACTGGCTGGTAGTTAAGAAAGAAATTGCTCTTGATGGTAAACATGTTCAGTCTGCTGAAACAAGAACTGATCAGTACACAGGACAGCTTCTTGTATGTTTCAATCTTGATACAGAAGGTGCAATTATCTTCGGTGATTTCACAGGTAAACACGTAGGCGACTACCTTGCTATCGTAAGTGATAATAAAGTTAAATCAAATGCAAGAATCGAATCTGCAATTACACAGGGTGCAGTTCAGTTGAGTGGTGCTTTCTCTCAGGATGAAGCTAACCAGATCAAGAAGGTTCTTCAGACAGCTTGGCTTGATGTTCCACTTTCAGTAGAAAGCCAGCAGGTTATTGGTGCTACACTTGGTGCACAGGCTATCCGTCAGGGTATTTTTGCAATTATCCTCGGTTTGGGACTTGTTCTTCTGTTTATGCTTATCTTCTATAAGAAGTCAGGTATTAACGCAGTTGTTGCTCAGGTTTTGAACCTTTATATCATGTTTGCTATTTTGTCTGCTTTCAATCTTACACTTTCACTTTCAAGTATTGCCGGTATGATCCTTACAGTAGGTATGGCAGTTGATGCTAACGTATTGGTATTTGAAAGAATTAAGGAAGAATTGAGACAGGGTAAGAGCCGTGCTGTTGCAATTTCTATGGGTTTTGATAACGCTCTTTGGGCAATTCTTGACTCTAACATTACAACATTCATTGCTGCATTGTTCCTTTCACTTCTTGGTACAGGTTCAATTCAGGGATTTGCCGTTTCACTGGCAATCGGTGTAATTTCATCAGTATTTACAGCATTGTTCGTATCTAGATTAATGTTCGACTTCGATACAGATGTTTTACATTCTCAGAAAGTAAGCATTGGCTGGGGGATTAAATAATGAAAAAGACTGTAAACTTTAATAAGGGATTTATTCCTTCAACAATCCTTAGTTGTGCTATTATTTTGTTCGGTTTGGTTGGTTTCTTTGTAAAAGGAATTAACTTTGGTATCGATTTCAAACCTGGTCTTATTGAAGAAGTTCGTGTTGCAACACCTGTTGCTGAACTTACTTACGATGGATCTGCAAGTATTTCTGTTGATTTGTCTGCTGGTCAGATGGATATTATTATTTCTGGTTCTGGAGTTGCAAACGAAACTCGTGCTTACAACTTCCTCCAGTATGATACAGTTGCAAAACTTGCTGACAGTGTAAATGAAATTGATGGCGTTACAATGACAGTTTCAAACGGCGGTTTTGATACAACAAAATTGTTCTTGAACTCTGCTGCTACAAACCAGTTAACAAACGCTCCATTGTATATCTATCCTGCAGGTACATCTGATGTAACTGCTGATGATGTTCGTGCAGCTCTTTCTTCTATTGAAAGTGTTGCTGTTAAAGCATTAGGAAATGGTGCTGATTCAAGCTTCCAGATTCGTAAAGGAGTTTCTGCTTCTAAAGATGAAGAAGGTGCTGAACAGTCACAGGCTGTAGTAATGAGCGAAATCAACGAAGCTCTTTACAACAAATTTGGTAAAACAAATATTGCTGTAGTAAAACAGGATTTCATTGGTTCTAACTTCTCAAGCTCAATTGCAAGAAAATCTATTTTCTTGTTCCTCCTTACTGTAATCGTAATCTGGGCTTATGCTGCAATCCGTTTCCACTGGGACTTCGCTCTTGGTTCAATTATTGCTTTGATTCATGACTCTTTGATCATGATGTCATTCATTATCTGGACTCAGATGGAATTCTCAACAACTGTACTTGCTGCAGTTCTTACAATTATTGGTTACTCAATCAACGCTACAGTCGTAATCCTCGACCGTATCCGTTATAACCTTAAATACATGACAGAAGCTAAAACTTTCACAGAAATCTTAAACAAGTCATTGTCAGACACATTTGTTCGTTCTGTTTTGACTACTGTTACAACTCTGGTAACTGTAATCGCTCTGTTCGTATTTACAACTGGAAGTATCAAAGACTTCTCACTTGCTATGATTATTGGTTTGATTAGTGGTATGTATTCTTCTATCTTTATTTCAAGTGCATTTATTGCTGCTTGTCGTAAAAACTGGAAACCAGAATTTGGTGTACATCACTCACTTAAGAGAGCTAAAGCTGCAGAAGTTAAAACTGAATAGTTTTTAGTATACTTTTAATAAAAGCGTTCTTTCGTAAATGGAAGAACGCTTTTTTTTTTGATATACTGAATTTATGGAAATTAAGCGCGCTCAGGTTTTAGGATTTTGTTTTGGAGTAAGACGTGCAGTTGAACTGGCCGATACTGCTCTGAAAAATTATAGTAACAAAAAAGTATATTCTTTAGGTCCACTAATTCATAACGAAGCCGCTTTGCAAAAGCTTTCTGATCAAGGTCTTCAAATTGTTGAAGAAAATCAGATTTCTGAACTTCCTGAAGATTCTGTTGTAATTATTCGTGCTCATGGAGTTGCTCCTTCTGTAATAGAAAAATTAAAGGAAAAAAAATCAATAATCATAGATGCTACCTGTCCTCGTGTAAAAGCCAGTCAGAAAATGGTAGAAAGATATACTTCTGAGAAAGATTTTGTAATTCTTACAGGTGATAAAAATCACGGGGAAGTAAAGGGTATTGCAGGATATGCCGGAGAAAATTTCCTGCAGTTACAGAATAGTCAGGAAGCAGAAGAATTAAATCTTGATACTCTTGTGGATAAAAACTTCATATTATTAAGTCAGACTACTTATTCAGAAAAAGAATTTTCAGATATAGAAAAAATTCTAAAAGACAAGGTAAAGAATATTACAGTAATGAATACAATTTGTCCTGCTACAAAAGAAAGACAGGAAGCGCTGGTGACTTTGTGTAAGGAAGTTGACGGAATCCTTGTAATCGGTGGTAAGAATTCTGCCAACACAAAACGACTTTTTCAAACAGCAGAAAGGAACTGTAAATATGCGGCTCATATTCAAACTTCAGAAGATATTCCTCAGGTCTTTTATTCACTTAAAAAAGTGGGAATTACCGCCGGCGCATCTACTCCAGATGAGCTTATAGAATCAGTAGAAAGTTCCCTTAGTTGAAATAACTATTTTTCTTTTGTATAATTAAAGAATTATGAGTAGATGTTTTGCAATGTTAAAACCAGGCGTAGTAAATCGTCGTCTGGTAGGTGAGGTTATTGAACGCCTCGAAAAAAAAGGTTTAAAGATTATTGGTTTGAAGATGATGCACGTTTCAAATGAATTGGCATCAGAGCATTATGCTGAACACAAAGAAAAACCATTCTACACAGAATTAGTTGATTACATTACTTCTGGTCCTGTTATCGCAATGGTTTTGGAAGCAGATGATTGTGTTACTTTGGTAAGAAAATTATGTGGAGCAACAAAACCTTCTGAATCACAGCCAGGTACAATTCGTGGTGACTACTGTTCACACACATCACACAATATTATTCATGCTTCTGACAGTGAAGAAAGTGCTGAAAGAGAAGTAAAACTCTGGTTCAAAGAAGAAGAAATCTTTGACTGGAATGATACTTGTGCTCACTGGTACTAATCTCTAAAAGAATAAGAAGGCAATAAAATGGAATGCAAATCTGTAGGTGTAATTGGCGGTGGTGCCTGGGGAACAGGTTTAGCTCAGGCTATAGCCAGAGGAAATCATAAAGTTCAAATTTGGGCTTTGGAAGATGAAGTTGTTCAGTCTATTAATAATGAACATGAAAATAAAAAATTCCTTCCTGGATATGCTTTAAACGAAAATATTACTGCATCAAAAGATATTATCGAGGTTGCTACAGGAAAAGAATTCCTGATTATTGCTTCTCCTTCTTTATATCTTGCCAGCACATTGGCAAAGATTGTTGATGTACCAAACATTGCAGATGGAACAACTGTAATTGCAGCTTTAACTAAGGGATTTGTTCCATCTGAAAATGGTCCAAAACTGGTTCTTGAAACAATTGAATCAGCTTTACCAGAAATTTATAAGGGCTGTACTGTATATGTAGCAGGTCCTTCTCACGCAGAAGAAGTTGCCATGGGTAAACTTACCGGTTTAGTTGCAGCTTCTGAAAATCCAAGAAATTCAATTAAAGTTCGTGAATTACTTAAAGTACCAGGATTAATGGTATATTCAAGCTTTGATGTTATTGGTGTACAGATTTGTGCTGCTGCCAAAAACGTTGTTGCTGTTGTATACGGTGCTTTAGATGCAATTACCGAAACATCTGATATCTTCGGTGATAATACAGAATCTCTCCTTATGGCAGCAGGTTTGAATGAAATTCAGACTCTTGGCTTTGCTATGGGAGCTACACATGCAGAAACCTTTACTTCTATTTCAGGAGTAGGTGATCTGGATGTAACTTGTAAATCAAAATATGGTCGTAACCGCCGTTTTGGACAGGATATTGTAAAAACAGATATGCTTTCAAAATTCAAAGATATTGATGATTTAATCGCCAATGTTGCAAAGGTTGGTTATTTACCAGAAGGTGCAATTGCATGTAAGTATGTTCATGAAATTGCACAGAAAAAAGATTTGAAACTGCCTTTAAGTGACGGTTTATTTAGAATTTTGAATAAACAGATTTCTGTTCAGGATTACTTGAACGAAATATTAAATAAATAATTTCATAAACAGGAAATTTAGATGTTAGAAAAAATCACTGGAACTTTCAGCAATATTATTCGTTCTATCTCCGGCAAATCAAAAATTACAGAAAAAAATATTGAAGATGCTGTAGAAGAAATTAAAATGGCTCTTCTTGAAGCCGATGTAAACCTTCGTGTTGTACGTCGCTTTGTTAATTCAACAATTGAAGAAGCTAAAGGTGAAAAAGTTCTTAAATCAGTTGATCCAGGTCAGCAGTTTACAAAAATCATTTATGACAAAATGGTTGGAATGCTTGGTGATACTAAGCAGGATTTGCATCTTAAAGGACCTGATACTCAGTCTGTAATTTTGATGCTTGGTTTACAGGGTGCCGGTAAAACAACTGCTGCTCATAAACTTGCCGCAAAATTATTAAAAGACGGAAGAAAACCAATGCTGGCTGCTTGTGACCTTGTTCGTCCGGCTGCCGTTGAACAGTTGTCTCAGTTGGGAGCAAAAATTGGAGTTCCTGTTTATAAAGAAAACGGAAAAGACGCTGTAAAGAATGCAAAAGAAGCATTGGACTTTGCAAAGAAAAATGGTTATGACACAGTAATTATCGATACTGCCGGTCGTCTTCAGATTGATGAAGAAATGATGGCTGAACTGGTAAAAATCAAAAAGGAAACTGATCCTGTTGAAGTTCTTTTAGTATCTGATGCCATGACTGGTCAGAATGCTGTAGATATTGCTAAATCTTTTGATGAACAGCTGGGACTTACAGGTGTAATTCTTACAAAGTTTGACTCTGATGCTCGTGGTGGTGCGGCTCTTTCATTAAAAACAATTACTGGAAAACCAATTCTCTTTATTGGTACTGGTGAAAAAACAGAAGACTTTGAAGTATTCCATCCAGAAAGAATTGCATCTCGTATTCTTGGCATGGGTGATGTTGTATCTCTCGTTGAAAAAGCACAGGAAACTGTTGATGCAGAAGCTGCTCTTAAAATGCAGAAAAAACTTCAGAGAAATGAATTTACTTTGCAGGATATGCTTGAACAGTTCCAGCAGGTAAAGAAAATGGGAAGTATGCAGTCACTTATGGAAATGATTCCTGGTATGAGTGGTATTGATCCTTCTCAGATGGATTTAAGCTCCATGAAGAAGAATGAAGCTATCATTCAGTCAATGACTTATAAAGAAAGATTGAATCACCTGATTATTGGACCTAGCAGAAGAAAAAGAATTGCAAAAGGTTCAGGTACTTCAGTTGCAGAAGTTAATAAATTAATTAAACAGTATGAAAAAACAAAGCTTATGATGAAGAAAGTTTCCCGCAACAGAGGAATGCAGGGTAAGATGATGAATCAGCTGGGAATTGATCCAAGTATGATGGGTGGTGCCGGCGGACTTCCTGCAGGAATGGACATGAACAGTCTTAAAGGAATGGATATGAAGAAATTGCAGGAACTTGCAAAACGCTTCAGATAATCTGATTCCTGAAAATAAAAAAAACTCAGAAGAGTAACACTACTTCTGAGTTTTTTTATTTAACAGTGAAAATCTATTTTTTATTTAACTACAATAACCGATGCAGTTCTGCCGTCCATTGTGTAAACTTTATCTGGATTAGTATTATCCAGTAAAGGAGTTAATCCATTGTAATAATTATAGTAATATTTTCCGGATGGCAATGGTAAATCCAATTCATAGAAACCAGGAGAAGTTTCCTGCATTTCGTAAATCCATGGATCCCAGTTTGTAAAAGTACCAGCCAGATTAAGCTTTAAGCCTTTTGCGCCTTTGTAAATGAAATGAACAGTATCTCGTTTTGTTTGTTCAGTAAAGCGGTCAAGAATTCCTAAATCAGAAACTTTTGAGAAGAATAAGTCTACATTTTCGTCATAAACTCTGGATGGATTCAGAGGGTCAGTTGTCCACAAACCGTCAATAATCAGGCGATACTTGATGGAAGTGTACTTATGCTGCCGTTCATAGCAATAGAACAAGTGTCTCGGCGACTTTTTACCGTCCATATCCATTGAAGTCAAAAGCTTAAAAGGATGAATCACCTGGTAATTTTCAAAATCAAAAGCAATTCCTACAAAATTATGTTTAGCTTCTGCTGTAAAAATAATGTAATCATCTGTGATTACAGGTGCCCCCGGATTGTCTATACTGTGAATGAGAGAATCCAGTTCATAGGGAACATAAACAATGTTTTCTGCTGCATGCATAAAACCGGATAAAGCCAGTAATATTGCTGCCGTTACGAGAAATCTTTTCATTTTCATAATTCATATATCGGCAAAGTCTTTTTTTTGATTAGCGATAATATAAGAAAAAACATTAACTTTTATCCTTAAGTCAAATCCTTTTTTTTCCGTTATTATAAGAGAGTAGTATACTTGTAAAATTAGGGAAATGTGGGGTAAAATTAAAGAAGTATGCCAGGCTTAAGTCAGCTCAAACAATTTAATAAAGACATTCTTTCAATTGGTGACGAAATTACAATCCGTGCTAGTCGCGGAGAAAAACCTGTTCTGGTTCCAATTCCAGCAGGCGTAAAAGATGTAAATGACTCAGAAGATTTCGTTCTTGGAATGCCTGAAAATCCAGCAGCAATTAATGACTCAAAAGTAGATGAAGATCTTTCTGATTTAACAGGAATGATGAGCGGAGGTTCAGGCTCTTCTTCTAAAGATGATGGCAATACTGAACTTTCTTATGAAGCCCCAGATCTTTCTTCTTTGCTTTCCCCTGTTGATATTGGTTCTGCAGATTCAGAAGACTCAATGCCTGATCTTTCAATGTTCATGGACGAGCCGGTTGAAGAACAGCAGCCAGAAGAAGAAATTGTTGAAGAAGCACCTCAGATTTCTGTAGCAGATATGAGCCTTGAAGCTTTGCTTGCCGGTGCAGGTTTTGACGGTACAGAAGGTACTGAAACTAAACAGGAACCTGAAGCAGCTCCAGAAGATGATTTTATTTCGGAAATTGAAGCTTTAGATTCTGTTGATGAGATTCATGAACCTGAACCTGTAAAAGATGAATTTGAAGGCTTCAGTGAAATAGAAAAAGCAATTCTTGCTGCAAATCCAGCTCCGGAACCGGCTGCTGTTGAGGAAGTTCCAGATCCATTTAGTACAGCCACACCTCCTGATTTATTTAATTCTTCTGATATGGAAATTCCTACTGAAGAAAGTCCTGTTTCTGATGAAACTTTCCGTCAGGATTTTGGTGCAGATTTTGATAATGGTACAGAAAATTTTGGTGGAACTGATTCAGACAATATTGAAGATATTGATGTTTTAGAAGAACTTGAAGATTTAGATGAACCTGTTACTGATGCAGGAAGTTTCGATGCTCCTGATGATTTTGCAATGCCTGATTCTTCTGATTTTGATTCACTTCCTGCAGAAGATTTTAGTACCGGTGATTTTGATTCTTCAGATTCTGGAATGACTGATGTTACCGGTGATTTTACTTCCGACGATTTTGGCTCAACAGACTTTGGAGCTGATGATTTTGATTCAATTCCAGCTGCAGATTTTGGTATCGGTGATTTTGGAACACAGTCTGATAGTTTTGATGCACCGGAGGTTTCTGCTGCAGATAATTTTGATGTTCCTGAAGATTTAGGCGCAATTAGTGATTTTGAACCGGTTAGTGATTTTGATTCACCAGAGGATTTTGGTGCTACAGAAACTTCTGTTGATACAAATAGTTTTGATGCCGGTGATTTTGGTTCTGATAGTTTTGATACACCTGACAGTTTTGATGTTCCAGATTCATTTGGTACAGAAGATTTAGGTTCTGATGATTTTGATTCTCCTGCAGAAACTTCAAAAGACGAAAATTTCTCTGGCTCTTTCAATGTTGCAGATTTAGGTGATATTCCTGTAGAAGAAGTAGAAGATACAACTTCAGATTTTAGTCTTGGTGATATGGGGTCTGGAGATGATTCTTTTGGATTACCAGATATCGGTTCTGCCAACTTAGGTGATTTTGATGCTTCAACAGACTTCACTTCTGAAATTCCTGAATTTGAAGATGATACAGGTGCTGGAGATTCAGTTGAAGATGTAAGTATTGAAACTTTTGATACTACCGGCATGGAAGATATGGATTTTGGTATTTCCGAAGCCGAAGGTCCTGCAACTGCCGAAGAATCAGATGATTTTTCGTTTGGTGACAATGATTTTGAAATTCCTGGTTTCTCTGATGTAACTGAAGTAAAAGAAAATAAACATGCAAAGAAAAAGGCTGCTGATCTTGATACACCAGATTTTAGTGGTGGTATTCCAGGAAATGAACTTCCACCAAATACTTTAAGTGATGAACAGTATAAGCTTTTTCAGAAAAATTTCAGTGAATATCCATTAAATGTTCGTCTTGCTTTTGAAGACTTAATCGTTCAGGATGAATTTACTGATGATGCTGAATTTGAAATTATTGAAAAAATCCTGAAAAAAGCTCCTGCACGTCAGGTAGCATCAACTTTGGAAAAAATGCTGGATACTTCTATTCCAGTTCCTCGAGATTATGAACATCGTACAGCAGAAGAATACGAAGCTTATAAAAAATCTATTCAGTATCAGTTAAAAAATAAAGTTCTTCCATTTGCATTATGTCTTGTAATGCTGTTCTTTGTAGGATGGGGAATGCTGAAGTTTGCTACTAACTGTATTTATAAGCCACTTAAAGCTAATTCTCTCTATAAACAGGGCTATGCATTACTTGAAATTGAAGAATATCCTCAGGCAGAAGTAGACTTTATTGAAGCAACTACTTATCGCTTTAGTAAGAAATGGTTCTTCAAATATGCCCGTGGTTATAGAAATCATAAACAGTATCATAAATCAGCAGAAATGTATGAGCGCATTTTACGCTGCTTTAATCATGATAAAGTTGCAGGTCTTGAATATGCCGAAATGGAAATGAATGATCTTGCAAATTACGAAAAAGCTGAAGAAATTGTAAGAAGACAGGTTCTTGATTACCACGTAAATGATGTTGATGCAGATTTAATGCTGGGTGATATTTTCCTTGAGTGGGGTACTGAAAAAGAGCCTGCTAAACTGGAAGATGCTTATCAGCAGTATCAGAAGCTTTTATTTAATAAACCAGAAAGTGATTTGTATAATTCCCGCATTATGCGTTACTTTATTAGAAAAGACAGTCTCCTTCAGGTTTTGAATTATAAAGAAAGATTTATTCAGAAAGAAAAATCTCTGGAAGGTTGTGACTGGACTGAATTGAGTGGATACCTGTTAGAAAAATTATATGGTCCACTTCCAAAATCTGATGAAGCTTTAAGATATAAAATTGAAGATACTCGTAAGTTGTTGCTCCGTGCGGTAAAACTTGATGCAGATAATCCTGTAGCTTATTACAATCTTGGCAACTATTATGTTCATACAAATGAAATTGGATTTGTTGAAGATACTTTGAATGTTGCTCTTGATAAGTTTAATAAAGCTGATCGTCTTAAAACAAAGGACATTTACAAGTATATTGATACATATCGTCTGCTTGGCGAAAACTTCATTAAAACAAATGATGTAATGCGTGCACAGGAACAGTACACAAACGGTATTACTTTGTATACAACTGTAAAAGAAAAAGGCGGTTTTGCAGGTAATCAGAAAATTGGTTTACTTTATTCTGATTTGGCTGATATCAATTACTTTGCATCAAATGATTATGAAAACGCTTTGATTAACTATAAGAACTCTGTAGATTTAGGAAATGATAATTCACAGATTCGTTACAGAATTGGTTATATCAACTATAAGAATAAGAATTATCAGGAAGCTTTGTATTCTTTCATTAAGTCTGGAGAAGGTAATATTAAAGAACGTAATCTTATGCTGGCAATGGGTAATACACTTTCTCTGAAGGATGATTATCTTGCGGCAGAAGGCTACTACTATCAGTTAATTTCTAAACTTGATGACCAGATTAGAGATAAAGGAATTGTATTCCCACAGGCAAGTGAAGTTGATAATCAGCTGGTTACTACTTATTTGTACGCTGCAAATAACTATGGTGTAACACTCTATAAATTAGCAAAACGCACAGGAGACAGTTCAAAGAACGGTCAGGCACTTGTTCAGCTTGGACAGTCAATTCGTGCATGGGATGCTCTTACAAGAAATCAGACTTCTATGGTAAGACTTGAAGGAAGTAATCTTGCTCAGGAAAATCTGAAATATATTACTCATCCTGTAACTGAATTTGAACCTGCTATTTATATTGATATTCCAAAAACTTTGACAGATAAAGAAAGATTGCGCTAATTATGAAATTTCGCTCTGACAAAGAAGTATTATTAAAGGAACTTTTTCGCAAGACTATTCATATGTGTTGCGGAATAGTTCCTTTTGCTTTAAAACTGCTGTATTGGCCTGTAATAATCTTTTTCCTTCTTCTTGCTGTTATTTATTTTATTAGTGAAGTTCTACGTATAAAGGGAAAATCGTTTCCTTTAGTTACCTGGTTTACGGGTTTTGCTGTAAGAAATGAAGATAAACAAAAGCTTTCTTTAGGTCCTGTTTTTATGGTTCTTGGATTTGTTGTAACTGCCTTGCTGCTGCCATTGGAATATGCTTCTGCTGGAATATATGCTCTTGCTTTCGGAGATGGAATTGCAAGTCTTGCAGGAAAGGCTTTTGGTAGAATTAAACTTCCCGGTTCGGAGAAAACCTTGGCGGGGAGTGGAGCTTGTTTTGCAGCGGTTTTTATATCAACCTTTTTATTAAGTAAAAATATAGTTATTAGTATTATTACTGCAATTATTGCAACTTTTCTGGAATATCTGCCATTAAAGTCGCTGGATAACTTTTTTATTCCGGTTTTTATTTCTGCTAGCTATTGTCTGCTTAGTTTAATCATTAAATAGATATTGATGATGAAGCTCCAGCAGAAAGAGAATTGTACCACCTACAAGAGCTGTTGAAGAAAGTACAAAAAGCAGAATATTTCCTGTCATTACAAGGTGAGTAATTCCAAAACATACAAGTGCTAAACCAATTGTAGTTTTCTGAGAATGAAGCATTCTTTTATTAATGAAGAATTCTGCGGCAATGCTGGCTAGAATTGTTGTTATAGAAAGAATCAGTGTAAGTCGTTTGTAGCTGTGATCAAGAGAAAAGTTTTTTGTAGGAACTGCGCTGTTTACAGGAATCATCAAAGCAAGGAAGAAAGCGGCAAGAATAATAAGGAAGATATTTCTTTCTACATCCTGTCGTTGTGCTTCTCCTCCGTAAATAACTACAAATAACAGAGCAAACGGAATCAGAACTTTTGAACAGATAACTGCATTGGCAGCAAGCAGTAAAAATTTTGTATAAGACTGGGCTGTACAGAAAATTGGGATATAAATACGGATTGAATCAAGAAGAATAGCACTAAGAAACAAAGTAAAGAAAATAATATCTGTTGCCTGGGTTTTCTCAAAAATCCGGTACATTAAAAAACTGATTACAGAAACATATAGCTGTTCAAAGAAAATAGAAATCACAACCATTGCAGGAGAATAATTTACGAGCAGAAAATTCCCCTTTGAAAAAATCTTATAGCTGTCTAAAGAAAAATATCCCTTATAAAAAGAAAATAAAAATAGAAAGAGATTTGCAGCCAAAAAAATAAGTGAAATAATAAAAAGACTGAGGTTTAATCGATTTCTTGTTTTAATTGTCATATTTAAATAATAAAGGGTTGATAAATAATAGTAAAGACTTATTAAAATTATCCGAAAATATAAGTGATATATTGCAATTTTGTTATTCTTTCTGGGAGGATTGAAAAATGAAAAAAAGCTTATTAACAGGTTTATTTTTTACTCTTGCAGCTATGTGTTTGTCTGCCGGTGATGTAGCAACTTTTGTGGACAAAGGTTTTTCTGCAGATGGAAAATATTATATTTTTGGACAGTATGGTCGTACAGACAAAAAATATCAGGGCTGGGCAGAAATTTATCAGGTAGATATTGCAGCAAATGATTATGTTGATTCAGGTATTTTTAGAATAAAACCAACTTCTGTTACATCAGACAGATCAGGTCCAGAAGTATATGAATCTCTGGAAGCAAAAAGCTATTACTATTTGAAGAATATTAAGACAGAAAAAGCAAATCCTGATCATGTTCTTTACATTTGTGATGATGTTTCAAAAAAAGGTACAGATGTAATTAAATTTACAGACTTCCTTGGTTCTGATATTGATAATCCAAATACTTACAACATTGAATTAATCCCAACCGTAACTGGAAAAGGTAAAAATGTAAAATCTTCTTTCTATATTAATCTTACAAAGAAGAATGCAAACGGTAATGTAATTCTTACAAAGAAAATTGGAAATCCTGGTATTGTTCGTAAAGGAATCAGTAATTATAAAATTGAACGCATTATGTGTGACCAGTCTGAAAAGAACTTCATTTTTGTAATTGAAAAGATTTATGAAGATGAAACAGGCATCAATGTAAGATATATGGTAGAAGCTTCAAAAATAAATTAAAAATTTTTGTATAAAATTGCAGAATTTCTTTAGAAAAAAACTATTATATATATAAAAACAAGCCTCCTGAAAATGGTGTGAACAGAAAGTTCACACCATTTTTTTTATGCACCGTGAAAGTTGATTTCCGGCTTTTGCGTAAGATTAATGTACATTTTGTACAAGAGAGGTTTTTATGTTTAGATTTATTAAATCTTTAAGTCCTGTTGCCAGGAGGTATCTGGTTTTAGTTGGAGAAGTTCTTTTTATTGTAGGAATTACTTTGTTCGCTTTGTGTCCTTTTTCCTGCAGAGTATCTGCGGAGGGAATAAAGGTTATTGGCGGTGATTATGTACCACCTGTTTTGGAAAGCTTTACTGTAATAAATGAAAACACTTTGCGGTTAGTTTTTTCAGAGAAGGTCTCAATAAATGGAAGTATCATTTCTCTGGTAGCTGATCCTTTTTTGGCGAGTTCAGAAAAGCATTCTGTTACAGAAGAATTGTCTCCTTCGCTGGCGGTTGCGGCGGGGTTGAGCAGCCCGAAGATTATTGAGTCTTTAGTGGAGTATTCAGGGGATGGAAAAATTGTTACTTTCAGGTTGCTGGATGGTACGGAAATTGGTGAAATGTATGAGTTATATGGTGTTGTCAGTGATTGTATTGGTAATACTTTGACTTTTGCAGTACCTTTTTATGGGTTCAATTCCAGAGTACCGAGAATTATTATGACGGAAATTCAGTCGGTTTCGGTGAGTTCACAGAATTCGAAGGAAAAATTATCTGATACTTACAGAAATGAATTTGTTGAGTTTTTAGCTTTGAGTGATGGAAATCTTTGTGGGTTGGAATTACTTAGCGGTTATGATGGTGAAGAAAAGAAATTTGTTTTTCCGAGGGTAGAAGTTAAAGCTGGAGAAGTTTTTGTAGTTCATATGAGAAATCGAGGCAATGGTTGTATTAGTGAATTGGGTGACGAATTGAATCTTGCGTATTCAAGTTACACAAGTGATACAGTCAGGGATTTATGGAGTGATATTTCTTCGACGACGATTGGAAATAAGACGGATGTTCTGATTATTAGAAATCAGGCAGATAATTCTGTGATTGATGCGGTTATGTATCATGATGATGGTGTTAACGGTTGGTCAAAGAATATGCCGGAATATGCTTTAATGGCGGTGGATGCAGGTATTTATGAAAATGATTTAATTGAATCGGGGAGTTTAGTATCTGATAAAAGCGATACAAAGACTATTTCACGAATAAATGCAAAGGAACTGCAGGAGAAGGTATTGAAAGGGATAAATGTTGAGTTTCCTGTGAAAGTGAATTCAGAATCATGGATAGTAAGCAGTGAAAATGCCGGAACATTGTAGATTTTAGGTTTTTATGATACATTTGAACCTATGGTCGAATTATTAGCTCCTGCGGGAAACATTGAATCATTAGAAGCTGCAATTGGCGAAGGTGCCGATGCTGTATATCTTGGTCTGAAAAGTTTTAATGCCAGACTTAGAACTACGAACTTTGCGTGGAATCAGTTTGAAGCTGCTGTAGAATCTTTGCATCGTCAGAATAAAAAGATTTATGTAACAGTTAATACTGTTAGTGAAGAACGGGAAACAGAAAGATTATATAGATTTTTATCTTATCTTAACGAAATTGGTCCGGACGGTCTTATCGTTCAGGATTATGCCGTTATGCGTATGGCTCAGGAATTCTTTCCAAATCTTGAACTTCATGCTTCTACACAGATGAATGTAGAAAGCTCTAATGCTGTTAGATTACTTCAGAATGCTGGAGTAAAACGAATGGTTCTTGCAAGAGAATTGGGGCTTGAAGAGATTAAAAAGATTAAAACAGAAACTAATGCTGAACTGGAAGTTTTCGTTCACGGTGCACTTTGCGTTAGTGAATCTGGTTTATGTCTTTTTTCCAGCTTCCTTGGCGGTAAATCTGCAAACCGAGGCATGTGTACACAGGCTTGTCGTCGTTATTATACAGCTGATGTTCCTGGAGGAATAAAACAGGGCTATTATTTCTCTCCATGTGATTTATCGCTTATTGAACAGATTCCTTCATTGATTGAAGCAGGTGTTGATTCTTTCAAAATTGAAGGACGAATGAAGAGTGCTGAATATGTAGGTAGTGTAGTTTCTGCATATCGCTATGTAATTGATCACTATAAGGAAGATAAAAAAGGTGCTATTGCTGCTGGTAAACGAATGCTGGCATCTGATTTTTCAAGAACAAAAACTTCTTACTGGTATGGATTTAATACTGAAAAAGAAGGGGTTGATAATGCAGGTTCAAAGATTTTGAATCCTGATCAGGCAGGTGGAACTGGTATTTATTTAGGTAAAATTGCCGGTATAAAACCTGCAGATAAAGAACTCGTACAGGCTATTCGTGACGCAGCAAAACCAGATACTCCTCCAGAACAGCTCCGTATTCAGATGGCTTATCTTAAAGGTGGAAGCTACGAACCTGACCCAGGCGATTCAATTCGTATTCACCGTAAAGATGATACTGGCCGTGTCAGTCATAAAATTCGCACTGTAGAAATTGACGAAAAAGCAGAAAAACGCTGGATTGATATTCCTGGTGGTTATGATATTGGTGACGAAGTTTACCTTCTTCAGATTAAAGCTGGAGCTAAACGATATTCCCGTATCTTACCAAATGATATCGGTAAGTACCGAAAACAGCCTAAAGACGAAATTCTTCCAATTCTGGATTTGACACCAGTTGCTCAGAAAGAGTTATCATACTTTCCTGATGGTGTTTACGCTCAGGTTTCATCAATTCCTGATGTGTTTGCTGTACAGGGGTTGAATCCTGTTAGAACGATAATTGAGTGGAATAGCGAAACTTCTTATGATTTATTAAATCATAAGACAGTTTTACCTTTCTCGAAGAAGCAGATTTATATTTCTCTTGATCCGTTCTGCTCAGCGGCTTCCGAAGATAAATTAAAAGAAGATTTAGTAAAACTTATTGAAGATGGATATTTATCATTTGTTGTAAATAACCTGGCTCATATTCAAATGCTTAAGGAAATTAACAATAAGAATGTAAATATTATTGCTGGACCTTATTTGTATACTTTCAACAGATGGGCAGTATCCTGGCTCGAAAATCAGAATATTGGTGCATTTATAATGCCATATGAAAACTCAAGAAGAAATCTTGAAGCAACTTATGATGCAAATGTCCGTTCAAGAGTCTTAGTTCCTGTATTTGCTTATCCTGCATTATTTAGAATGCGATTTAAACTTCCTGCAGATTATGATTTTACTTATTTTGAAGATAAGGAAGGTGCTGTATTTAAGACAAATTCTACCGTAGATGGTTCATTTGTAATGCCGGAGCAGCCATTCTCTATCGTTGATAAAGTAAGTTATATTACCGGTGCAGGTTTTAAGAAATTACTGATTGATTTTTCTAAAACAAAAGTAACAAGAAGTCAGATTAAGGCTATTTCTACTTCTATGGTTAAAGGAGTCGCTTTACCAGAAGTATCTAGATTTAACTGGAAAGATGGCTTTTATTCTCCGCAGCAAATGGAAGAATACCGTCAGATTAATGAGGCTACTGCAAATAGAGGAGCATCAGGTATCAAAGAGCGTTCTCCTAATCCTTATACTGGTCGACAGAGTTATGGAACAAAGTCGAAGTCTTACGGCAAAGGAAAGGGTAAGTATAATAAAAGCGGCAGAAAATAAAATATTTTCTGCCGGAAAATTTTCCGTCAAAAAAAACGAAAATTTTTCTAAAACAGTCAGATTCCGTTTAATAAAAGGTAATAACAAGGTATTGTTATTACCTTTTATTTTCTTCCGACTAAAGGGAAACAACCGCAGTCTTCAACTTAGAACGGTGATGTCTCTTCCGATGTCTGTGATGTTTCTTCACTCCCAGACTGATCTTCAGCATTTACATCATCACTCTTCGCAATTTCCGATTCATCAGTTTTCTGCAGCTTAGGCTTGAATTCGACATGTTCCGCAACAACATAAATCTTACTTTTGTTCTTACCATCAGAATCCTTCCAGCGATCTTGCTTCAATCTTCCGACAACTCTAGCCCCACGTCCGCGAGTAACATTCTTGTCACAAATCTCTGCCATCTTACCGTAAGCCTCAACATCAAAAAACGAAACTTCCTCATAGGAGTCGCCTTTCGAAGTCTTATTAAAACGATTCACAGCCAGCGAAAAACTGCATTTCTTGAATCCCTCAGCGGGTTCCGAAAAATCCGCCTGTCTAACAACATTACCTTCCAGAATAATTGAATTTAAATGGTTCATAAAACAACCTCTTAACTTAAAATAATGCCCGGCCGGAGCAAAATGAGATACAAACCTCACACCTATATAATTGTTTTTAACAGAGGTTTTCGGACCATTTTTTTGAAAAAAAAATAAAAAAAATCCACAGATTTTTCTGTGGATTCCTTTTATTCAGTTATTTGTTAGATTTTTAGTTCTTTGCAGAGTTACTTACAAGACGAATCATATAAAGCTGTACATATTCAGTAAGTGCTTTCTGATCTCTGATTTTCTGAAGATTAGGAGTTCGAACTAATGCATCAGCGAGGTTTTGAATACGATCTCTTGTGAAAGATTGTACAGAAAGGGTTCTGCAAACTTTGCGTGTGTAATCTCGGATAAGAGCATTTACATCTTCTGTAAGCTGCAGATTTAACTCTTTTGTAAGCATTTGATTCCATTGCTTTACCAGATAGTTTAATTCGCGGTCAATGGTAGAACCTTCCGGAATAAGTTCTCTGGAAAGTTCAATTGCTTTTTCTGCAAGTGCCTGTTCTTTTGATCGAGGAGTTTTCTTTGTTGATTCTTCTTCTTCAAAAGGATTTTTCACTTCTTCAACAATTTTTTCCTTTTTCTTTTTATTCTTCTTCTTTGTGTGAATTAAAGCAAGAATCCATGAGATTAATGGAATAGAATAAATAAAAGGCAAAGCAAGTTTTGCATCAGCAAGTACCTTATCCCGTTTAATCATAAGCAGTTCGCTGTATGGAACAAGTTTATGATCAAGGAAGAGGGTGAATGATGAATCATTATTTTCTATTTTTTCAAAAGCAAGTAATGGAATAAAAGATGCTGTCAAAAGTCCATGAAGAATAGGAGAAGTTTCTTCTACAGTGTTTTCAAGGAGCTTTTCGAATTTTGCATTATCATTCATTTCTGGAAGTTTTTCGTATTCAAGCAGGGACGCATTCCAGTCTTTTACAATTTTAGAACGTACGGATTCATGAGCTTCATTACAGAGACGGACAACCAGAGGATAAATATTCTTTTTGAAAATATAATAGCGGGTTCCTGAAGAAACTTTGAAGAATAACATTTCTGCCAGTTCGCTGTCTTTTCCTGCGGTTGTTTTTGTCTGCATATATTGATTCAAATCATCATTTGAATACTGTTCGCAAAGTAAATGACCGTTATTGTCACGGAATTTAACAATCTGATCATGAGAGTAGAAGTATGGTGGCTTTTTAAGATTAGAATCCAGTTCCTTTAAAGCTTCTTCCCGTTTGCGGTTATCCTGGAACTTTTCTTTAAGGTAAGTTGAATGAACTTCGGTAATCTGAATTGCCTGAAGAACATTTATATCTTCTACTGTGCGGTCCTGAATCTTTTCAAAATCCTGACGGATATAGTAACAAAGTTGATTCCAGAGATAATAATCATCACCTTCCGAAACATCCATATAAGCTGTAGTAGCCTGATCAATATAGTGGGTAAAGAAATGTTTCAGAGAGATTTCTTTTGAAGGATTTGATCCACGAAGCTTTTTAAGGAAATAATCGTGGAATTCTTCCTTTTTCATAATTTTTCTAATTTTAAGTTGTGCAGTTTCAAGAATTGTCTGTAATGGAACACAAGCTGGCATAACAATTGAAGGTAAATCTCGTTCAAAATCAATTACATACAGTGCAGGAGACTTTAAATTCTGTTCTTCTATGATTGAATTTAAATATAAAGAAAGCTTTTTTCGTTCAACAAAATTCTGTGGAAGTTTTTTAGGTAAGTCAGGTTCCAGTGGATATGGAAGACTTTCGTTTCTTGTAATTTCCTTGTATTGATTTGCAAATTTAGCAGAGAAGTATGGAATGGAAATAATAAGCTTTTTATTTCCATTTGGAATAACAGCAGCAAGATGTTTTTCCTGTAAGCCTTGTAATTCAGCTTCCACAGTTGCAGTAGGATCACCCAAGTACTTTACAAGTTCTGCCTGATCTTCTACATGGTGTTCTGCGTACTTTTTTACATAGGTACAAAATTCTCTTAAGTCGATAAATGGAGAGTTCTGTTTTTCAGCATAGTATCTGATAATTGAACTAAGATTAGAAGTTGTAGCCATAAAATAATTTTACTATAGAAATGGAATATGTTCAAATATACAAGTTGCATTATTCTAAGCAAATAACTAAAATTAGAGTATGTTAACATCAAATCGTATGAATAATCTTCACCCATATGTACCGGGTGAACAGCCAAAAGACAGAGTGTACATTAAACTTAATGCTAATGAAAATCCTTATGCACCATGTAAAGCAGTTCAGGATGCAGTAATTGATTTTGTTCAAAATAATCCAATGAAAATGACAGTATATCCTGATCCTGATTCAAATGAACTGCATGCTGCCATTGCCGATATGCTGAATAAAACTGGTGGAGTTCTTTGCCGTGCAAAAGTTGATGGAGATAAGGTTGAGCCTGCTTCAGAAGATAAAATTCCTTTTACTGTTACTCCAGATATGATTTATTCGGGAAATGGTTCTGATGAAGTACTTTCTTTTGTATTCTACGCTTTTTTTGACAGCAGTAAAAAGTTTGTAATGCCAGAATTTACATACAGTTTCTATCCTGTATATGCCGGTTTCTATAATATTCCAATGGATAATGTTCCTCTCAAAGCAGACTGGTCTTTAGATAAAGAAGAAATGCTTAAGAGAGCGGCAAATAACAAGGGCGGAATTATTTTTGCTAATCCTAATGCTCCTACAGGGTTGGGACTTAAAAGAACTGAAGTTCGTGAAATGCTGAAACAGGCTTCTGATGATGAAATCTTTATTGTAGATGAAGCATATTGTGATTTTGGCGGCGAAAGTTGTATTCCTCTTCTTGCTGAATTTAAAAATCTTGTGATTGTAAGAACGTTTTCTAAGAGTGTGTGTTCTGCAGGTATGCGTTTAGGATATATAGTTGCTTCTCCAGAACTGGTAAATATTGTTACTACTGTAAAAAATTCAGTAAATCACTTTCCGATTGATGCAGTCGCTCAGGTTGCAGGTACTGTTGCATGTAAAAATCCTGCTTATTACTGCGATTGTGCTTCTAAAGTTGCAGAAGAGAGAGATAAATTCTATGAATTCTTAAAAGAACAGGGATTTTATGTAATCAAAAGTGAAACAAACTTCCTTTTTGCTAAAAAAGATGGAGTTGATGGCAATGAATTATACAAAAAGATTAAATCTGAAGGTATTTTAATTCGTCACTTTAGTACACCTGGAATTGAAGATTTTGTAAGAATTACAGTTGGTACTCCAGAACAGATGGCGGCTTTAAAAGAGGCCTTTTTGAAAGTTATGTAATTGATTTGAAATTATAGAATTGTAATAAAGAGGAAAGATATGAAATTATTAGTTTTAAGTGATTTACATGCTGTAAACGATATTCTTGATAAAATGGATGAACAGTTTAAGGCTGCCGACGGAGTTTTGTTTGGTGGTGATTTTGCTGAGTGTTTTAAGCCTGAAACAGGTAAGGCTGCTTTGGAAAAACTTTGTTCAAAACATGAAACTATTTTTGCAGTACTTGGAAACTGTGATAATGAAGATTTTATGGAAGAATTAGATAATCAGGATGTTTGCGTAGAAAGAACTTTAGTATTCCATGAAGGTCTTGCAGTAGCAGGTGCCGGTGGTGGAACAAAGTTTACTGGTAAAACTGAATTTGAACGAACTGAAGAAGATATTATCAGTGATTTTGATATTGTAGTTAATTCAGTAAATGAAAGCGGTGATAAATCTCTCTGGCAGAATCTTATTTTGATTTCTCATAATCCTCCTAAAGGTGAAAAAGTTGATGCTGTAAATGCAGAACTCCACGCAGGAAGCCAGCAGTTTGCAGATTTTATTAAAGAAAATCAGCCACTGGCAGTAATCTGTGGTCACATTCACGAAGGAATTGGAATTGAAAAGATTGGTGAAACAACAGTAATTAATCCAGGTAGTGTGGGTGAAGGACACTACGCATGGCTTGAAATTGAAAAGAAAGATGGCAATTGGTCAGTGGTTAATGCTGAACTTTGTAATCTGTAATATTCTGTTTGATTTTGTGATTTTTTAGTCTGGCAGGATTGAGCTTGCCAGACGGAATCCAAAGTAGTTGTAGCATTCATTAGGGTCGAAGCTGTAACGGTCACCGCAATAAGAGAACATTGTATAAGGTGACCAGCTTCCTCCACGACTAACCCTTTCATAACCTTCGGCTGGACCATAAGTCTGATTTTCTTCATAATCAGCAAACCAGTCCCAGCAGAATTCAAGAATATTTCCACACATATCATAAAGTCCGGCAAAATCAGGATTTCCTGTAGCAGGCTGTGCAACTGCAAATGGATCAAAAACTAAACCTGCAGTTCCAACAATTTTTGTTGCACCAGAATTTTCACTGGTCCATGCATAAAGCAAACCTTCTTCTGAAGAAGAATCTTTTGGCTGTCCACTAATAAGATTTCCGGGCATTAAACTGCCTTTAGTTTTTCTTGAAGCAAATTCCCATTCACTTTCTGAAGGAAGTCTAAATCCGTCAGCATTCCAGTTACACTCACAAATATCAATTACAGCGGTATCATTAGAATCTCTTAAAATATCTCCCTGGAAAGTATAGCAGGGAGTTCTTCCTTTTATTTCACTTAAAGCATTACACCAGATAATTGCATCATACCAGGAAATCATTGTTACTGGCTGACAATCATTATCATCTGTTGGTGCAGCACCTCTTTTTCCGTGGGAACCTGCCTGTCCGGGATTCTGGAAAACGTAACCTTGTTTTTCTGCTGCTACACGAATTTGATACCAAAGTCCGTAAGTGGTTTCAAATTTATTAATGGAAAAAGGTTTAAGAGTTCGTTTTGCTGTAAAGCTCTGAACATCTTCTCCAATTGTAAAAGTCAGATTATTTTTAAAATTCACCATAGAAATGTGAGAGAACTTTGTCTGGGCAGTAAGAATAAATCCTGCAGCTAAAATAATTAAGGTTAAGAGAAAGCGTTTCATAAGATATCTCCTTTTTGCGTTATAAAAATCAATTCATTTATATAAAAAAATAAGATTGAATAATGGTTACTTATTTTTTAATTTGGCTTCCTGACGCTTGAGTTTTCGTGTTTCTTTGCGGAGATTTTTTTTCTGCTTGTAAGTCATTTTTCTGGAATGTTTATGATTTGCTTTTGAGTATTTATCCCAATTTAACATCCAGTAGCTTAAGAATACAGAAAGAATACAGAGCAAAGTAGCAATAATTACAGGGATATAACCAGGCAGATGTTCAAATGGTAGACGATAGTTCATACCAAAGAAGCTGGTAATAAAAGTTGGTGCCATCATAACAAGGTTGATAATAGCCAGTTTTTTCATAACGATGTTCAGGTTGTTGCTGGTTACAGAAGAGAAGGCGTCCATAACACCAAAAAGAATGTTGGAATAGGTGTCGGCCATTTCAATTGCCTGACGGTTGTCAATCTTTACACCTTCAACAAAATCAATATCTTCTTCATCAAACTTAATTAAACGGGTTGTTCTCATTTTTTCAAGAAGAAGAGCATTTGATTTAAGTGAAGTTGTAAAGTAAACCAGGGATTTTTCCAAACCAAGCAGCTGCATGATTTCCTGATTTTCAATTTCCATTTTCATTTCATTCTGAATGGAAGTAGAACGGCGGTTAATTTCTTTAAGATAGCGCAGAAAGTTCAAATTTGCACGGTTGAGAATCTGAACAATAAAAGAAGGAAAATCTGATAAACGGATATTTCTTATTCTGTTGGAACCAAAATCTTTAAGTACTTCGCTGTCAGTCCAGCAGATAGTAATAATAACCTGACCTTTAATGATAATACCAATTGGAACTGTAGAGTATTGAGTTTCTGCATTTGGTTCGTAAACAGGAACACGAACAATTGTAAGGATATAACCTTCGCCATCTTCAAGACGGGAAAGTTCATCAGGGTCGAGAATATCAAGGATATGATCCTGTTCTATTTCATATTCTGACTGAAGGTCGTTGCATTCATCACGAGTAACGCTGCGAGCATCAATCCAAAGAGGTTTTGTTTCATCAATTTCGTCTTTTTTTGTTTTTGTAAAAAGACCTTTATGTTGCTGCCAATATGTAATCATGGTTAGCCCTCACGTAATTGAGCCTCTGAATCTGTCTGTCTGACTCAGAAATTATAGCATAATAAGACTTTTGTGAATAGATAACAACTTTTTGTAAAAAATTTCCAAAAAAATGGTCCGAAATCGAATTTTAAAGAAATTATAGGGCGAGAGGTGAATATGAAAAATGGTGATTGGAAGATTGTTTTTGTATTGTGTTTTCTTTTTCTGCAGAGTTTTATGTTTGGGCAGGGAAGAAATTACAGCTGGGATTTTTCTGATTGTGATATTGGGGATATTGTTTTTGCAATTTCTATGGATACAGGGATTTCTATTGTTACTGATGACACTGTAAGTGGAAAAGGAAGTTTTAGATTTTCTGGAAAAGATTTTGAGACTGCTTTTGATTCTTTTCTGAAAGGTGCACGACTTTATGTTTCAAAAGAAAAAAATGTATGGACTGTCAGCCGGTTTAAACTTCAAAGCACGGCAGAAGGTTATTCCCTTGATGCTTTTGATTTGAATCCTTCTTTACTGCTGGAAAAAATCTGTCAGGAAACAAATGCTGCAATTACATATGAAAATTTACCGGCAGGAGTTATAACAGTTCATTTTAAAAATCTGACTTTTCCAGAGTTAATGGAAAAGCTTGCTATGAGATTTCAGGGATATGAAGTTACTGTTACACCGAATGGGTTTCATTTTGGAAAGAAGAGTAATGGTTTTAGAGAAACAGATTCGGGCAATGGCTTTGTAAAACTGGAATGTAATAAAAATGGGGATTTTAGTCTGGATGCGAAAGATATAAAGGTTTCTGAGGTATTGGAGAAGCTGTTTAAGTTAAAAACTGATGCACAGTTTTGTGTTCTGGCGAATGCGGAAGTAAAAATTGTACGCTGTTGTTTTATGGCAGAAGATTTTGATTCTTTGCTGGAGAAGTTTTGCAATTTGAATGGATTTTCGGTAATTAAGAAAAATCAAATGTACTATTTGACTGGTAATTCCAGTGCGAGAGACAAATTGCTGAGTGAAAATCGTGAATGGCGGATTTATACAACTAAGTATATGAAAGCTGAGAAGCTTGTGCAGTTGATTAATCGTAAGCTGGGGATTATGGAGATTCTGTTATTGCCTGATGAGTTTAGTGTGCTTTGCCAGGTATCTGAAAACGAAGGGGCAGAAATAGAAGAATTGATTCGTCTTGTGGATTTGAAGACTGAAACTTATGTTGTGAAGTTGAATTATTTAAAACCATCGGAATTTTTGAATCAGTTACCTCCGTCAGTGGATAGGAGTTCGGTTAGTGCTGCGGAAGATAAGTTATGTATTTACTTTAAGGGTACTGAAGAAGCGTATGAAAACTTATGCGTACAGATTGGAATACTGGATCGTCCGGTTCCTAGGATCAGCTACGATTTGTTAATTCTACAGTGTGATGAAGGTTCTGAAGGTTTGTGGTCTTCTTCGGTGGATGTTCGTACTTTGCGTGCAGGTGATAGAAACACCGGTGCTTTACAGTTAGGTAAAGTAATGAATCTGAATTTGAATGTTATTACATCATTTGGGTTGGATTTTGCGGCAGGGTTACAGAGTTCAATTGAAGAGA
Organism: Treponema sp.; assembly: GCA_024402615.1. GTDB lineage: Bacteria > Spirochaetota > Spirochaetia > Treponematales > Treponemataceae > Treponema_D. Next base: position 4,281 of record JAKSTK010000001.1, on the reverse strand, counting down.
ATAAGACTAAAGTTTATGCCGATACGAAGCTTTTCGGTGTTTCCGGAAAGAAAATTAATTTTCAGAATACTAATACATACAGATATAGAGATAACAATTTGGACCCTGATACTGGGAAACCGGTTTATTCAGGCATAACAAAAGAAATTATTTCTGGATTGAAGCTGGAAGTACTGGGAGTTGTTAGTAATGACAAATCGATAACAAGTACTGTAACAGCATCTTTTACACGGCAGGGAACAGATACTTCATCTCTCACGGGAAATCCTCCTCCTACAACAGAAAAACTTGTGACTACGGAAGTTCGTGGAAAAAGTGGGGAACCAATTGTCTTAAGCGGATTGATACAGAATTCATCTATAGAAATTGGTTCGAGAACACCATTCATTTCAAAAATTCCATTTGTTGGAAATCTTTTTAAGGCAAAAGATAGTATTGGAGAAAACTCTCAAATGATGATTTATCTTGTACCTCATCTGGAAGGGGAAGAAAAAGAAGCTGTAGAGGAAATTGTTTATGACGGAAAGTGGGCAGAAGAAAAGATTCGGAAATTAATCGAAATAACAGGAAGAGGAAACGAGAATGAATAATTTTAATTTTATTTTGACTCCCGCATATTGTCTTTATAACGGAGTTGCTGTTGTTGAACAGAAGGGAGCTTCTATAACTTTCATTATTGAAAATGAAGATGATGAAGTTGTTAAGCAGAGAATCAGAAGGGCTTTTTGTAATTATCTGCGATTTACCAGCAGGCAGAAAGACTGTCCGGAAGAGTATAAATCAATTCCGAAAATTAATTTTATTGGCGGTAACAGGCAGATTTTACGGAAATATGTATCTGGTTTATATGCGGGAAAAGAGAATATCGAGACAACAGTTTCTGCGAAAAATGAAAAGGGAAACGATGCAGCCGCTGTAGTTCTTCTGGATACTATTTTGCTTGAAGCGAGAAATAGAGGTGCAACAGATATTCATATAGAAGAAAATCAGGTTAAGTTCAGAATCAAAGGTCGGCTTGAAAAAGATATAAAACTTGATGGCGAAAAATGTCATGAATTGATTCAAAGAATTAAGTTTCTGGCGGGAATGAATGTGCTGGAAAAAAGAAAAAGTCAGGATGGTCATTTTGTTTATGGTGGAAATAATCCTATTTTTGTAAGGGTTTCTTCTATGGGAATTATTGGGAAAGATAATTCAGATTATCATGAGTCAATTGTAATCAGATTATTGGATACAAACAGAATACCTCTGACTTTAGGAAAACTGGGGTTTAATCTGGAGCAATATGAAAAAATAAAAAGTCTGGCCTGTGAAAAATATGGGTTAGTAATTGTCTGTGGTCCAACTGGAGCGGGAAAATCTACAACGGCTGCTTCTATTCTTCTGGAAATTGAAAAAAACAAAAACGGGTGCATAAAAATTATCAGTCTGGAGGATCCTCCTGAATATTTGATTCCTGGAGTAACTCAGGTACAGATTGATGAAAGGATGCAGAATTCTTATTCAGATGCCCTGATCCATGTTTTTAGACAGGATCCGGATGTATTGATGATTGGAGAAATTCGTGATGAGAAATCAGCTGCAGTAGCCTGCAGGGCTGCTCTTACGGGACATCTGGTAATTGCAACTATGCACACAGGAAGTCCTGCACAGGCAATTCTTCGTCTGGAAGATCTTGGTATTTCTAAAAAACTTATTTCTTCTGTTGTGAAGGGAGTAATTGTTCAGGAAATGAATCACATAAAAGATGAGGTAAGTCTTATTGCGGATGTAGCAGTTCCTGATAAGAGTCTGGAATTTGATTTAAGGGAAGAAATGTCGGAAGAGAAACTGGATGGAAGTTTTACGCATTATACAAATTTCAGAGAAGCAATTGCTAACAGTATAAAGCCTTTTATTCGTGCAGATATTAATAAATCAAGCAGAAAAAATGCTTAAAGGGGACGGGGAGTGTTTGGATTAATTAATGAAAAGAATGTGAAGAAGTTTACTGATTTACTTTTTGATTTGATTATCAACCGGAAAATGAATTTACCATCAGCATTAAAGGTGATTCAGCAGGCAGAAGGTTCTTATAAAAAGAGAAAAACTGCATTGCAGAGAACTGGACAATATTTGCTGGAGATTCTTGATTTCGGGTGTGATTTTTCTTATGGCCTGGTTATATGTCCTTTTATTCGTTTTCCAAAAGCTTATGCTAACTTGATTGGATTTGCTGAGAAATCAGGAAATCTGGAAAGTTGTTTAAGTTATTTAAAAGAAAAGTATGAACGGAATCAAAGAAATCGTGAACAGCTGGCAGAAGCTTCAGTATATCCGCTGTTTGTAATTGTACTTGCGGTGATTCTAGTATTTCTGCTTTTTGTTTTTGGAGAAAAGATTTTAGGAAGTGAAGTGATAACTGAGGGTGTAAGAGAAAACCTTTTTTCTGGAAGTTTGTCGGCTTTTGGAATTCTGGTGATTTTTTGTTTTTTTGCAATCTGGATGATTCAACGATTATTCAGAAATAACAATCTTTATGAAGCATTTCTTGCGGCGGGATTTTTGACTAAATCTGGAATGTGTATGGCTGATGCGGTTGGATTTGCGGCAGAAATACTTGGCCCTGAAACGAAAGAAGGTTTGCTATTTGAAGAGGCAAGAGAAAAATTGTCTTGGGGTATATCGTTGAAGGATTCGTTTGTGAGAAAGGATGATGGATCTGACAAAAGACTTAATTCTCAGATGAATAAAGCTTTTTGTTATGTGGAGTTTAGTGGCGGGAATGAGGCCTTTGAGAAAGTCGCAGCATGGATTGATTCAAGAGATTCAGTTTTCAGAAAATATTTCTTTAAGCTGATAGAACCAGCGTTTATTCTTGGTACCGGTGTGTTTTTGATGGTTTTTCTATTGAATCTGGTGATGCCTTTTCTTAATGGCAACCTGCCTGGTTTTTAATGGGAGGAAAAATGAAATTACTAAAAAAGTTATGGGAGAAAACTAATGAAAAAATCGTTGTTAAAAGAATCCCGAAAAAATCGGAAGGATTTACTTTTGTTGAAACACTGGCAGTACTTGCCATCGGAGCAGTTATGGCAGCAGGAAGTTCAGTTGCAGTTTCCAAATATATCAAGATTGCAAAAGAAACGACTGCAAGAAATCAAATTGAACAATACAAAGCAGCATTACAGTCCTATTTCCTTGACTGCGGAAGATTTCCGACTACAGAACAGGGAATCAGCGCTTTATGGGAAAAACCAGTTCTCTATCCAGTACCGGAAAACTGGGCAGGCCCATACCTTGAGCGTAAACCCTCCGCAGATCCGTGGGGAACCGATTTTAAGTATCTCAGCTCTGAAAGCTCCGTTATGCCGTCAGAGGTTCCTGAGAATATGCCCTTTATACTCATATCCTACGGGGCGGACAAAATCCAGGGAGGTGAAGGAAATGGTGAAGACATCTGTTCCTGGAAGTAATGGATTAATTACAGGTTTGCTGATTTTGGGAATTACTTTAAGCGGATTGATTTTTTCTGCTGTGAGATTGCGACAGATTGCTCAATGCAATCAGGTAGAAAAAGAATATTCTGTTTTTGTAAAAAATCAGTTGAAGTCTAATGAAATGGCGATACAGGGAATTACAAACGGACAATGAAATTATCAACACTTGTAATATGTGTTTTTCTGGTGAGCGTTCTGCTTATTTCTGTGGGAGCGGGATACAGAGATGTCATTGGAAGAGATAAGCAGATTCGTGAAAAAAGAAATCAGGTTGAAACATTAAAATTTATTAATAGGAGTTTTGAGAAAACTTGTGAAGGAAATGGGTTTATAGATTTATTTGAATGGCAAAAGGTTTGCAGAGCGTGTTTTGAACTTGATTATATTGGCTGGAGTTCTTCTGAAGAGTTTATGATTGATAATTCACCAGAAAAAGGGACTTTATGGTACGGAAAGTGGATTGGTCAGGGAACTGAAGGAGAAATCTATTTTAGAGATAGCAGGAGAAGAACTGATGAGTAGGAAAAAAAATTCTGTTTTAGAAAAAGATTATTACGAATTCTTTAATTTTGCAGTTCCGGTAAAAGTTTTACTTACGGGAAAGAATGAACAGTATTTGTATGGGGAATTAGGAAAACTATACCCTTGTTTTTCTGAAGCTTCCTGTTTTGATTATCGACTGAAATTCGGAAGGAAAGGTATTTCTGCAGATGTGGTTGTTACAGAGAAATTTATTCTGGCGGAATATTTAAAAAATAATCATGATACAATTAGAAGTTATAAGGTGAATATGAAGCTGTTT